>JAXDMI010000972.1:0-4874 GCA_034666145.1 Myxococcales bacterium
AATCGGAGAAGACGAAGACGCGGACGGTCTTCATGCCATGGGCGGCCATGCGCGCGAGATAGGTCCGCGTGTCGACGCCCTCGTAGTTCCACGAGGGGTCGTAGACGTTGATGCGATTCTCGCCGAGGACATGGACGGGCTCACCGCTGTCGCGCACGAGACGGTGGTGTTCGCGGGCATCGATCCGAACGAAGCCGGGTAGCTGCGACGGGGCCACGTCGATGGCCCCTCGCGCGACGTCGCGGGGTCCTCCCCCGCCGTCGGCGCGAACGACGTACGTGAAGCGGCCCACCTCGACCGGGGTGAAGCGGACGACGTGCCGGCCATGTGACGCGAAGCCGCCTATCGAGCGGACCGTTCCCGACGGCGACGTGAAGCGCGCGTCGATCACGACGTCGTCGGGATCGATCGTGCGACCTGGTACGTCGAACGCGAGCTCGATCGCCTTGCGGACCGGCACGCTCGCGTGACGCTGCGACGAAGCCTCCGCCGACGTCGGGACCTGCGCAGCGCTGCGAACGTCACGACGACAGCCACCGCCGATCGCGACCAAGCAGACCGCGGCCGCGGCGAGACGCCCAATCGAGCGATGCATGCGGGCGCCGGCTGCAAGCGACGCGCGCGCGTGAAGAACGGCGCCAGTCGTGGGCACTTCGAGCGCGCGCGCATGCGAAGTGCGAATGCAGAATCGGACATCGTGCAGTCTGCGTCGGCGCGCGAACGCGTCGGTCCACGCAGGTAAGTACGTCGTTGCCGAGGCCGCATGGCACGTGCGCTGCAATCGCAGCCCGAGCCGACGCATTCCACGACACCAAGTGGCGCGCGCGAGGAAGAGGAGAGAGGACGGAATGTCGATTCGTACGGTTCTCATCACGGGTGGAGCGGGGTTCATCGGCTCTCACCTCGCCGACGAGCTGCTCGCGCACGGCTATCGAGTGCGCGTTCTCGACAACCTCACGCCTCAGGTGCACGGCGAGTCCAGGCGGCGCCCGGCCTACCTCGCCGCGGACGTCGAGCTCCAGGTCGGCGACGTGCGCAATCACTCCGCCGTCCAACGCGCGCTCGAGAACGTCGATGCCGTCTTCCACTTCGCTGCGGCGGTCGGCGTCGGGCAGAGCATGTACGACGTCGAGCACTACACGACGGTCAACAACGTCGGCACGGCGGTGCTCTACGAGGCGCTGCTGAATCGCTCGGTGCAACGACTCATCGTCGCATCGAGCATGAGCGTCTACGGCGAGGGCCTCTTCCGCGATACCGAAGGACGCATACGTGAGGGCTCGAGCCGTCCGTTCGAGCAGCTCCGTCGCGGCGAGTGGGAGGTGATCGACGAGCGCGGCTATCGGCTCGCTCCGCTGCCGACGCCCGAGACGAAGTCGGCGACGCTCGAGTCGATCTACGCGCTCTCGAAGTTCGATCAGGAGCGCATGTGTCTCCTGCTCGGTCGCGCGTATCAGATCCCCACCGTCGCGCTGCGGTTCTTCAACGTCTACGGGACCAGGCAAGCGCTCTCGAATCCCTACACCGGTGTGCTCGCGATCTTCGCCTCGCGGCTGCTGAACGGCAACCGGCCGCTCGTCTTCGAGGACGGGCAGCAGCAGCGTGACTTCGTCAGCGTCACGGACGTCGTCCGTGCCTGCCGCCTCGCGCTGGAGAAGAACGAGGCGAGCGGCAAGGTCATCAACGTCGGCAGCGGCAACGCGTACGCCATCGCGGACATCGCGCGACGCATGGCCGAGGCGATGGGCAAGCCCCATCTCACGGCCGACATCACCGGAAAATACCGGATCGGCGACGTGCGCCACTGCTTCGCGGACATAGCACTCGCGCGTCGCGTGCTCGGCTACTCGCCGCAGGCTCGCCTCGACGAGGGTCTCACCCAGCTCGCGGGTTGGCTCGAGGGTCAGGTCGCCCACGATCGCGTCGACAAGGCGAGGCACGAGCTCGACAGCCGAGGGCTCACGCTATGACCGTCCTCGTCACCGGCGGCGTCGGCTTCATCGGTACGAACGTCGCCCACCAGCTGATGCGCTCACGTGAGCACGTACGCATCCTCGACAACCTCTCGCGCGCCGGCGTCGACAGGAACCTGACGTGGCTACGCGAGAACCACGGAGACGATTTCGAGCTCGTTGTCGGCGACGTTCGTGATGCGACCACGGTCGCGAGAGCCATGGAGGGCGTCGAGCACGTCTTCCACTTCGCCGCGCAGGTCGCGGTGACGACCAGTCTCTACGACCCGCATCACGACTTCTCCGTCAACGGGCTCGGAACTCTCAACGTGCTCGAAGCGGTGCGCGGCGCGGCGCAGAAGCCGAGCCTCGTCTACACCTCGACGAACAAGGTGTACGGCGCGCTCGAGGACGTCCGCATGACGACCTCGAAGACGCGCTACGAGGTGGTCGACACCGAGCTCGCGCGGTGGGGCATTTCCGAGAAGCGCCCCCTCCAGTTCCACAGCCCCTACGGATGCAGCAAGGGCACGGCGGACCAGTACGTCCTCGACTACGCACGGTCGTTCGGGCTGCGCGCCGCCGTCTTCCGTATGAGCTGCATCTACGGGCCGCGGCAGCTCGGCACCGAGGATCAGGGCTGGGTCGCCCACTTCCTCATTCGCGCGCTGCGCGGCGAGACGATCTCCATCTACGGCGACGGCAAGCAAGTGCGCGACGTGCTCTTCATCGACGACCTCGTCGATGCACTGCTGCGCGCACGCCGGAGCATCGACGGGATCGCGGGGCGCGCCTTCAACGTGGGCGGCGGTCCCGCGAACACGCTGAGCCTCCTCGAGCTCCTGCAGCGCATCGAGCAGCTCGACAAGCGTCCGCCGCGCGTCGAGCACTCGGAATGGCGGCTCGCGGACCAGCGCTACTACGTGTCCGATCCGCGAGCCCTTGGCGCGGCCACGGGATGGAGGCCCACCGTCGGGGTGGGCGAAGGCGTCAGTCGACTGAGCGAGTGGCTCGTGCAGCAGCCGGAGAACCGTCGGCCGAGGTCGTCCCTCGCCGAGGCCTCCCCGTGAAGATCGCGCTCGTCAATCCGCCGTGGGTGTTCGACGGCAGCATCTACTTCGGATGTCGCGAAGGGCATCTGCCTCTCGAGTACGGCTACGCGAAGGCGCTGCTCGAGCAGGCCGGCCATGACGTCCTGCTCGTCGACGCCCAGCTCGGCGTGACGTGGGCAACGGATGGCGAGATCGTCGCGACTCCACATCTCGACGACGCGTTCGTGCGCAGCGCGCTGGCCGACTTCGGTCCGCGCATGACGGCGATCACCACCGCGCCGAGCTACTTGTTCTGGAGATGCGCGCCGCCGGAGCTCCGCGTGCCGATGCGAACGCTCGATGCCGTTCGCGACGTCGCCGGGATGATCGTCGTCGTGGGACCGCATGCGTCGACGACGCCCCGCGCCACGCTTCGAAAGCTGCGTGCCGATGCCGCCATCGTCGGCGAATGCGAGGACGTGCTCGTGACGCTCGCGGCGCGCCCCGAGCCGGAGGCGATCTTGCCCTCGGTGCTGCGGCTCGACGAGCACGGAGCGCTCACCGGCAACGGCGAGAAGCACTCGAGCGACATGAAGAGCCTGCCCGTGCTCGCGTGGCCGGGCGAGGTCCTTCACCGGCACTCGCACCATCACCATCGGTTCGAGCGCGTTCCCGAAGGCCCCGGCGCCGAGCTCGAAGCGTCGCGGGGATGCCCGTATCACTGCACGTTCTGCGCGAAGGACAACTTCCGCAACGCCTTCCGCAAGCGACCGACCGAGGTGGTGCTCTCGGAGATCGACGGCCTCGTCGCCGAGGGAGCTCGTTACGTCTACTTCATCGACGAGATCTTCGTACCCGACCAGAAGCTCCTCGAAGGACTGCGGAAGCGGCGCGCGCGCGGCCTCATGTTCGGCGTCCAGATGCGGATCGACAACTGGACCCCCGCGCTGCTCGACCTCCTCGGCGAGGCCGGGTGCGTCTCGATCGAGGCCGGCTTGGAGAGCATCAGTGACCGAGGGCGGTCGCTGCTGGCAAAGCATTGCAAGCTCTCCACCGAAGAGCTCACCGAGCTCCTCATCCACGCGAAGAAGCGCGTTCCGTTCGTGCAGGCCAATCTCCTCGACGCGACCTGCGACAAGAAGAAGGACGTCGACGCGTGGCGCAAGCGACTCCAGGACCACGGCGTGTGGTCGAACGAGCCGGTGCCGCTCTTCCCCTATCCAGGCTCGCCGGAGTACGCGCTTCGCTTCGGTGCCTGCGAGGACGACGCGTGGGAGCGCGCGCATGCGCACTACCTCCAGGAATACGACGCGTTCAGCGACATCCAGGAGAGCCGTCCGAGGTCGCTCGACGAGCTCGAGCGGGGCGTCGCTCATGGCTGAAAGACCGGCAGCTCCGCGACGCGTGCTGATGACCGCGGACACGGTCGGCGGCGTGCTCACCTACGCGCTCACGCTGGCGTCGGAGCTCGCGAGCCGCGGCGTCGCCGTCCATCTCGCGACGATGGGCGCCCCCCTGCGCAACGGCCAGCGCGCCGATGTCGCCGCCATCCCCGGGCTGGTCGTGTACGAGAGCGCCTACGCCCTGGAGTGGATGCACGATCCCTGGGATGACGTCGCACGCGCCGGCCGATGGCTACTCGCGCTCGAAGCGGCGGTCGCGCCCGACGTCGTGCATCTCAACGGCTATTGCCATGCCGGCATCGGGTTCCGTGCGCCGGTCGTCGTCGTCGCACATTCGTGCGTCCTGTCGTGGTGGGAAGCCACGCACGGCGAAGAGGCCCCGAGCTCTTACGACCGTTATCGCGACGAGGTGGCAGCGGGTCTCGCAGCGGCGAGCGCGGTCATCGCTCCGACCGCCGCGATGATGCGATGCCTCGAACGACACTACG
>JAXDMI010000973.1:0-14233 GCA_034666145.1 Myxococcales bacterium
CGTCGTGCACATCGGCGGCGAGACGCTCGACGACCCGCGCGCGAAGCTCGGTTATCGCCCCACCGTCGTCACCATCGATGCCGACGAGAACCCGCTCATCGCCGACGAGACCTTCGGTCCCGTGCTCCCCATCACCGCGGTCGCCGACGCCGACGAAGCGATCCGCCGCGCGAACGCGTCGCGCTACGGCCTCACGGCGAGCGTGTGGACGGCGGATGTTCGACGTGGCGAAGCGCTCGCGAAGAAGCTCCGCGCCGGCGTCGTCACCATCAACAACCACTCGTTCACGGGCGCGCTTCCTTCGGCGCCGTGGGGCGGCGTGGGCGAAACGGGCTGGGGCATCACCGGATCGCCGCTCGCGCTCGATCACCTGACGCGCCCACGGTTCGTATGCGTCGATCGCAATCGCGCGGCGCGCGAGATGTGGTGGTACCCGTACACGGACACGCTGCGGAGCATCGCGCTCGCGTTCGCGCGTCTGCGCGGCGGGGCGCCTTCGTTGGGCTCGCGGATCGGCGCTCTCTTCGCGCTGATCGCGCTGCTCCCGAGGCGCATGGGCGAGCTGAAGGCGGCGACCAAGAGCGCGGCCGCGGCGAAGGCGCCGCCGCCCAAAACGCCGTAAAAGCGGCAGTGCTCGACCGATGACGGCGACCCGGCTAGATTCTGACTGAGTGGCCAGTTCCGACGACATACCGCCGCCCTCGCGCCGGGCCGGCCGCGGGGCGCGCACCGGCTACCGGAAGAGCGAGGACAGCCGCCGGCAGGTCCTCGACGCCGCGATCAAGACGCTCGCCGCGCGCGGCCTCGCCGCCACGAGCATCCAGGACATCGCCGACGCCGCGGGCCTCAGCAAGGGCGCGGTCCACTATCACTTCGAGAGCAAGGACGAGCTGCTCGAGCGCGTCCTCGATCGCTGCTGCGAGAGCATCGAAGCGCGCGTCGTCGCCGTGTTCGAGGAGCCCGGCGCACCGATGGATCGCGTGCGTCGCGCCATCTACGAGATGTGGGCGGTACGACGCGACGGCACCCCCGAGATGCAGGTGCTGACCGAGCTGCACACGATGTCCCGCCAGAACGAGGCGATCCGCAAAGCGCTCGCCCTCGCGCTGCGCAGCGCACGCCAGCAGATCATCGACATCGGCCTGAGCCGCATGACCGAGATGGGGCTGCGGCCGCGCGTGTCGCTCGCCATCGTCCCGCGCCTCATCCTCGCGACGCTCGATGGCCTCTCGCTCCAGCACTCGGTGGATCCCATCGAGCCCGAAGAAGAGGCCGAGCTGCTGCGCGCGCTCGAAGCGACGCTCCTGGCGCTGTTCGAGATCTAGCTATTTTTCAGGGCTGCAACGAGCTCGCGCACCACATGAGCGCGCGTGGTCGATTTTCGGGAACGCCTCGAGGCCTGCTCACTCTAGTGGCCATGAGATCCATCGGATTCTTCACGGCGACGGTCGCGTGCTCCTTCCTCTTGGTCGTCGCGTGTGGCGGTGGTGGCCCCGAAGGTCCCGGTGCGGCGGTGCCTGGTGGCGGCGGTGGCGCGGAGCCCACGACGTTCGCGGAGCAAGTCGCCGTCGGGCAGAAGCTGTTCGGCGAAAACTGCGCGAGCTGTCACGGCGCCGGCGGCGAAGGTGATGGGAAGGTCCCGCGCGTCGTCGGGCTCGACAAGGGGGCGCTGCCGCTCGATGCCGCGGCGAGCTCGTCGCGAAAGGTGCAGTTCCACAACGCCGCCGACGTCGGCGGGTGGGCCGCGAAGAACATGCCCCCGAACAAGGCAGG
Organism: Myxococcales bacterium; assembly: GCA_034666145.1. Classification (GTDB taxonomy): domain Bacteria; phylum Myxococcota_A; class Polyangia; order Polyangiales; family Polyangiaceae; genus Labilithrix. The sequence goes on from JAXDMI010000973.1 coordinate 1,774, forward strand.
GTCCCTGAAGGAGTGGCAGTACTGGGCGATCATCGCTTTCGATCTGAAGGCCAACGGTGTGACGCTCGACAAGAAGGTCGACGCCGCCTCCGCGAAGGAAGTCGTCCTCCACAAGTGAGCGGGAGGTCAGCTCGCCGGGCGAGCCGGAGGGCCTGGCGGGGGCCAAGGTATCGGCGCGCGAAAAGGAACGGTGGATGCGCTTTCTGCATCTCAGCGCCTTGACAAAACCGGCCGGCCGGCCAAAACATACTGGCCGGCTGGCTAGTTTTCCGAAACCGCCGAAACCGCGCTACTTCCCCCTCGCTCCGCCTCACCAGGAGACCGCCGACATGCTTCTCGACAACCTCTACTCGATGATGGGCGTGACCGGGACTGCCTCGATCTTGTTCGCCATTCTCGCTTTCGTCGGCATTCCGGCCGCCGCGACCGTCATGTGCCCGAAGCACGCGTACGGCCGGTTCCAGCGCAGCCGCTGAGGCCGCTCAGTACGTGAGGACGGCTTCGATGCGCGGGCCGTCGCCCGACTCGAGGACCGCGCGTCCCCCGAGGAACGCGAGCTCGATCACGAACGCGTAAGCGATCACCTTGCCGCCCTGCCGCGTCACGAGCTCGGCGGAGGCCTTCGCGGTCCCGCCCGTCGCGAGCACGTCGTCGACGACCACGACGCGGGCGCCGTTGCGGATCGACTCCTTGTGCATCTCGAGCTCGGTGACGCTGTACTCGGTCTTGTAGGAGACCTTGTCGCTCTCGGCCGGCAATTTCCCGGGCTTTCGTGCCGGAACGAAGCTCGCGTTGAGCCGCGCCGCGAGCGCGCCGCCGAAGATGAAGCCGCGGGCCTCGACGCCGACGATGACGTCGACGTGCTCTCCGATGAATCGCTCGGCGATCGAGTCGAGCACGATGTGGAAGGCGCGCGGCTCGGCGAGCAGCGGCGTGATGTCCTTGAAGAGGATCCCCTTCGTCGGAAAATCCGGAATGTCGCGGATCTTGCTCTTCGCGTAGGCGAGCGCGTCGGCCGAAAGCATGACGCCGTGCTACCCGATCGCGGTCACGGCGGCGAGGACCGTCGAACGCGGGATTCCGGCCCGTGCGCGGAGCCGGGTTTGAATTTTGTTCAACTCGGCTTTGACTTTGTTTAGCTCGTGGCTAATTAAGTCTCGCGATGCCGAGGATGGTCGTTCGATGTCCGAGCTGCGAGGGTGAGCTGGTCGCCGCGCGATTGGCGTGCCGCTCATGCGGGACGTCGATCGACGGGCAGTTCGAAATCCCGCCGCTCCTCCAGCTCTCCGCCGACGAGCTCGCGTTCGTCACCGCCTTCGTGCGGTCGAGCGGGAGCCTCAAGGCGATGGCGCAGCAGCTGAGCGTCAGCTACCCGACCGTCCGTAATCGGCTCGACGAGATCCTCGCGAAGCTCGACGGCATCGAGCGCGAGGTCGACAAGCGTCGTCACGAAATCCTCGACCGGCTCGAGAACGGCAAGCTGTCCGCCAAGGACGCCGCCGCAGAACTGAAGAAGGTGGGGCTATGACGTCGGCCGAAGAACGCATCAAGGAGCTCGCGCGCGCACAATCTCTCGACGCGGCGGATGAAGCCCGACTGCTCGACGCGGTGCGCCCGTCGTCGAGCGGACGTCGGGGACACCTGTCGAATCCGTTCGAGCGCTGGAGCGGAGAGACCACGTCGCTCCTCGGCGCGGTGGTGGCGCTCGCCGGTCTCGCGACGTCGCGGCTCGGCGTTCGTTACGACGGCGCCATCGATCTCCACGTCACGCGTGGAGCGGTCCCCATCGGCGTCGCCGTCCTCGATCAGGTGCTCGCCGTCGGCCTGACGTCGCTCGTGATGTGGGGCGCCGCGCGCTTCGTCTCGCGCGCGCGGTTCGTCGACGTGCTCGGCGCCGTTGGCTTGTCGCGGGCACCGGCGGTGCTCGTCGCCGTTCCGCTGGCGTTCCTCGTCCCGCTGCTCCCGACCGACCCCAGCAAATTCGGCGCCGCCGCGCACGACATCCGGCTCCTCGTCATCGTCGGCATCATCGCGGTCGTCGCGATCGCCGGCGTGGTCGCGCAGATCTGGGCCCTCGTCCTCGGCTTCCGCACGGCGACGGGCGCGCGCGGCGGGCGCCTCGCGCTCTCGCTCATCGGCGGCCTCTTCGCCGCCGAGATCGTCGTCAAGCTCGTGCTCGCACTCGCGCGCTGACGAGCGCATCGCGCAGCTCGCGCGTTCTTTCGTGAGCTCGAACGATCGATCATCGGGCACAGCGAGGGCTCGCTCGTCGGAAGGAGCTGAGCGCGCTCTTCCGACCGAGCGTGCAGCCGTACCTCGCATCGCAGCAAGACGCGTACACGAACCCGTCGCTGCCGGTGATGCCGGAGCTGGTCACGGCGCTCGTCGAGACCGCGACCCCGCACTGACGCCGACCGCGCGCTAGATCGCGGCGATGACCTTGTCTGTGATGCCCGCGGGGTCGGGGCTCGTCAGATCGAGGACGAGCGGGGTGACCGACGCGAAGCCGGCGTCGTAGGCGTCGGTATCCGTCCCGGGATCGGGATCGTGGCGAACGCCCGGCCCGCCGAGCCACAGGTACTCGCGGCCGCGCGGATCCTTGCGGAAGTCGATGACCTCCTCGTAGAGCCGCGAGCCGAGCCGAGCCTTCTTCAACGTGCCGTTCCATTCGAGCGGAACGTTGAGGTTGAGGAGCGTGGTGTTGCGGACCATCGACGGCCCCGGACGAACGCCGGCGCCGAGGTCGCCCGCGGTGACGTCGTAGAGGGCGCGCGCGAGCTTCGACACGAGCTCGCCCACGCGCGCGAGGTCGGCCTTCACGTGCGCGCTCGCGGCGATGGCGGGGATCCCGCGCAGCGCGCCTTCACGCGCGGCGGCGATGGTGCCGGAGTAGAACGCGTCCTGCCCGAGGTTCAGGCCGCGATTGATGCCCGAGCAGACGAGGTCCGGCCAGCGCGGCAGGAATCGCGTCTCGGCGTGAAGTGCAACATACACGCAATCGGCAGGGGTGCCGTCGATGGCCCACGTCCCGGGCTCGACCACGCGCGTACGCAGCGGACGATGAAGGCTGAGCGAGTGACTGGTCGCGCTCTGCTCGGTCTCTGGCGCGACCACGACGACGTCTGCCCAGACCTTGAGCGCGTCGCGCAGCGCCCGGATACCTGGGCTGTAGAACCCGTCGTCGTTGGAGACGAGGATCAGCGGCGCGGGTCGGCCGGTATGCGCTTCGCGAGACGACAGGTTGGACCCAGCGGCGCTCATCGTTCGTGGCGCGGACGTTACCACGCCACTATGCTGGCGCCGCACATGAAGCGCGCTCCCCGTCTCGTGCTCGTTGCCGCACTATCGGTCGCCGCGATGACTGCCTGCGGCGAGCCCGCCGCTGTTCAGATTCCGCCGCTCACCGTGGCATCGCCGGCGCGCATGCGGCTCGGTGGCGGAGGACCGGAAGAAACACCGATGACCAAGAAGCTCGACGTCGTCGACGACCTGCACGGCACGCGCGTCGCCGATCCCTATCGCTGGCTCGAGGACAGCGACTCCGCGGAGGTCCGCGCGTGGACCGATCAGCAGAACGCGCACACGCGAAGCCTGCTCGACGCGTTTTCGGGACGCGAGGCGCTCCGCAACCAGGTGAAGGATCTCCTGCAGATCGGCTACGTGAGCTCGCCATCGGTGCGGACCACCAAGCTCGGCACCGTCCGCTACTTCCACACCAAGCGCGAAGGCACACAGAACCAGCCCACGCTCTACGTGCGCGACGGCGTGAGCGCCAAGGACCGCGTGCTCATCGATGCGTCTGCGCTCTCGGAGGACGGCACCACCGCGCTCGACTGGTGGTTCCCTTCACGCGACGGCGCGCTGCTCGCCTGGGGACGCAGCGACTCGGGCAGCGAGGAGAGCACGCTGTTCGTCCGCGACGCCGCGACCGGCAAGGACCTCTCGGACAAGATCGAGCACACGCGACATGCGTCGGTGGCCTGGCTGCCGGACGGCAAGAGCTTCTACTATTCGCGCTACCCGGAGGCCGGCACCGTGCCGCCCGGCGACGAGAAGTACTTCTCGAAGATCTTCCACCACGCCATCGGGCAGGACGCGAAGAGCGACAAGCTCGTCTTCGGCGACGGTCGCGAGAAGACCGACACGCCCATCGTCGTGATCTCGCCGGACGGCCGCTGGCTCGTGGTCCGCGTCCACATGGGCTGGGACAAGAGCGAGGTCTGGATGAAGGACCTCGCGAAGGGCGATCCCACCGCCGCCACCGGCTGGATCGCGGTCGCCAAGGACGCGCACGCCGTCTTCGAGCCGATCCCGAGGAACGATCGCCTCTTCATCCAGACCAACGACGGCGCCCCTCGCTACAAGCTCTACGCCGTCGAGTACGACAAGCCGGAGCGCGCCGCGTGGAAGGAGCTCCTGCCCGAAGGTCAGGATGTCCTCGACGACGTCACGATCCTCAAGAACGAGATCGTGACCACGTACATGCACGAGGCATCGACGCGCATCGAGCGCTTCGGTCTCGACGGCAAGACGCACGGACCGGTCGCGCTGCCGTCGATCGGCACCGCCGGCGTGACCGGCGCGTGGGACGGCGAAGAGGCCTTCGTCTCGTTCACGTCGTACGTCGTGCCGGCGCAGATCCATCGCATCGATCTGCATGCGCGCGCGCCGGGAACGCCGCCCGCGAAGCTCGAGCCCTGGGAGAAGGTCGGCGCGAAGTTCCAGGCGAACGACATCGAGGTCGAGCGTCTCTACGCGACGTCGAAGGACGGAACGCGCGTCCCGATGTTCGTGATCGCGAAGAAGGGGATGAAGCGAGACGGGAAGAACCCGACCATCCTCTACGGCTACGGCGGCTTCAACGTGAACCAGACGCCGGGCTTCAGCGCCCGGGCGCTCGCGAGCGTGAATCGCGGCGCGGTCTGGGTGACGGCGATCCTCCGCGGCGGCGGCGAGCTCGGCGAGGACTGGCACAAGGCCGGCATGCTCGAGAAGAAGCAGAACGTCTTCGACGACTTCATCGCGTGCGCCGAGACCGTGGTGAAGGAGAACATCACGTCGTCCGATCGCCTCGGCATCATCGGCGGCTCGAACGGCGGGCTCCTCGTCGCGGCGGCGGTCGTGCAGCGCCCCGAGCTGTTCCGCGCCGGGCTCTCGCTCGTGCCGCTCACCGACATGCTCCGCTACCACCGCTTCCGCATCGCGAAGCTATGGGTGCCCGAGTACGGCGATCCGGAGAAGGCCGAGGACTTCCGCTTCCTCTACGCGTACTCGCCGTACCACCACGTGCGCGACGGCGAGCGCTATCCCGCGATGCTCTTCACGACCGCGGAGAGCGACTCGCGTGTCGATCCGATGCACGCCCGCAAGATGGCGGCGCGCATGCAGGAGGCGCAGCAGGATCCCTCGCGACCGATCCTCCTTCGCGTGGAGACCAAGGCGGGGCACGGGGCCGGGAAGCCGGTGAGCAAGCTCGCCGACGAGCTCACCGACGAGCTGTCGTTCCTGCTCCACGAGCTCGGCGTCCAGCTCTGATTGTATGGTCGGTCGATATAGCCAAGTTCAAATCATATCGATTCACGAAGCAGCAACCCGGCGTCATGGTGCCTCCCATGAAGCCGCTGCTCCTCTCCGCCGATGCCCGCGGGACCTCGCCCGGTCGACGTGACTTCCTCGCCTGGATGCTCGCCGTTCCCGCGGTCGCGGGATGCACCGTCGCGAGCCGCGACGACGGCACCCCCGCGGCGGCTGGTGCGCCGGGTACGGCCGACATGCCGGCTGCCGCTGCCACCGCGAACGACGGGCACGCCGCCGACGAGGGTGACGCCGCGATGAGCGAGTCGGAGTGGCGCTCGTGCAGCCCCACCACGCGCGACGCGGAAGGCCCATATTTCCAGGCGGGATCGCCAGAGCGCTCGCTCCAGATCGCCGACGCGACCGAGCCCGGCGTGCGCTTGCTCGTCGAAGGTCACCTCGTCGGTCCCGGGTGCAAGACGCCGCTGCGCGGTTATTCGATCGACGTCTGGCAGGCCGACGCGACCGGCAGCTACTACGACGCCGCGGACTCCTCGTATCGCCTGCGCGGGAAGGTCGTCACCGACAGCCTCGGTCGCTACCGGTTCGAGACCATCCTGCCTGCGCGCTACACCGATGCCGGCGGAACGCGCCCCGCCCATCTCCATTGGAAGATCCTCACGCCGCAGGGCAACACGCTGCTCACCACGCAGCTCTACTTCGCCGGCGATCCCTGGCTCGGTCAGGCCGACTACTGCACGCGCGCGCGCACGTGCAATTCGAGCGACGCGAAGCGCGCCCTCGCGCTGACCGATGCCGTCGTGTCCGGACAGGACGGGAAGAGAGCGCGCTTCGACGCGTTTCTCTCGCGGACCTGACGCAAGCGAAAAAGGCGCCGAACACTGAACATATGGATCCCCAGTGATCTCGGGCGCCTAGGAAAAATCGACGTCACTAGTTGGACGTCTGTTCAGTGCTGAACATAATGGCATCCATGAGCACCGAGATCGCCGTCCTTCGCGCCCTCCTCCGCCTCTCTCGCCGTCGCGCCCCCGCGACCATCGACGAACTGCACGCTCGCGTCGGGGGTGACGCGAACGATGTCCAGAGTGCGCTCGCGTCCCTCGCACGCGCGCAGCTCGTCCAGCGCAGCGGCGAGTCCGCGCGCCTCTCGCTCGCCGGCCTCGCCGTCGCCGTCGCTGCTACCGCGAATGCGCGTCGCGCCAAGACCGTCGCGCGCCCCGCGAAGCCCGCCCCGCGCGTGGTCTCCATCGCCCGCATCCGCCGTCACCGCGCCGCGTGAGGCTTCGTTTCGGTCACCGATCTCAGGGAGCGGCGTCCGCCTTCTCCACGCGCACCCGCGTCGACACGATCGATTCGGGCGTCGTGATCCCGTGCAGCGGGAGCTCGACGTTGATCACGTACTCGCCGGACGACAGCGGTACCGGCGCGGTCTTCGGGACGAAGCGATGGCCCGCATCGTCCCTCGTGATCGGCCCGGGCGCGGGAATGCGGAGCGCCCACCACGTGAAGATCTGCGTGAGCTTTCCCCCGGGACGGAGCCGCACCCGCAGCGGGCGTGTCACCGGTGTGCTGCCGTTCGGGCCCGCCGTCACGGGCAGACCGTCGACGCCGTGCTCGTGCGTGTCGAGCGTTCGCACCGGCATCACCAGGCGATAGCCCTCCGGCGCCGGCATTCCCGACCCCGCCGGCTTCGGCTCCGGCACTCCCGCGAGTCGTGACCAGTCCGGCCGCGGTGCCGTGCTCGGCGGCTGCGCGTCGAGGAGCAACGCCACCTCGGCGCTCGCGCTGTTCGTGATGGTGAGCCGCAGGATCACCTGTCCGCCGGCAGTCACGATCGGTGAGTCGGCCGCGAGATCGAACACGAGATGCTTCATCGCGTCGCGCATCGTGGTGTCGTCGGGACGCGCGACCACGCAGGTGGGATCGGCCTCCACGGCGTCGAGCGATCCGGTGCGCGCGCAGCCCTCGGGAGGCGGCGGAACGTAGAGCGGCGCCACGCTGCTGCTGGCGGGTGCAGGCGGTGCCGCCGACGGCGCGGGATCGCAACCAACGGCCGCGAAAGCAAGCCCTAGAAGCCCGAGAAGGCCGATAGGCGTCGCGGCGATCTCCCGTTGCCTCGTCATTGCGCGCCCATGGTAGACGTCCGTCGTGCCAAGCACGACGGAAGCCTCACTCGAGTCGCGCCCGCGGAAAATCCACGAGGCAGCGCTCGCGGCGCGCAGCGAGGTCGTCGCGTCGCTCGAGGCGCGCGCCAATGCCGTCGCAACGGCGCGCCTCGTCGTCTTCGGCGGCGCCATCGCGCTGCTCGCGGCGATCGTCTTCGCGCATCTGCCGTCGGGGACGTGGCTCGGCGTGGTCGCGCTGGTGCTCGCGTTCGGAGCCCTCGTGGTGGTGCATGCGCGCATCCACGCCGCGAAGGAGCGCCAGGTGGCGGCGGCGCGGTTCCACGAGCGCGCGCTCGCTCGCATGGCCGGCAAGTGGCGCGCGTTCACGTCGACCGGGGAAAAATGGGCGATCGACACGCACCCGTACGCGGGTGACCTCGACGTCTTCGGCAAGGCCTCGCTCTTCCAGCTCCTCGACGCGACGTCGACGCGCTTCGGTGAAGAGGTGCTCGCGCGCTGGCTCTCCGGCGCGAATGCCGACGGCACGACCAGCGGTGATGGCGCTCCACCGGCGGATTTCGCGGAATCGATCCGCGCGCGTCAGGCGGCGGTGAAGGATCTCGCGCCGCGCGTCAAAGTGCGCGAGGAGCTCGCGGTCGTCGGCAGCTTGCTCGACGAGGGCAAGCCGGATCCGCGTCCCTTCGTGATGTGGGCAGGGCAGTCGGCGGTCACGCCGAGCAAGCGCCTGCCGGGCAGCCTCCGCATCGTCGCGCTGCTCATGCCGGTGCTCACCGTCGGCACGGCCGTGGCTGCGTCGGCGGGGCTCGTGCCGCGCGTGGCGTTCATCGTGCCGTTCGTGATGTGCGTCGTGATCCTCATGGCGCTCCGTCCGCGGCTCGCACCGAACCTCGAGGCGGCATCGTCGAAAGAGACGGCGCTCTCGCGGTATGCGGGCATGCTCGCGATCCTCGAGAACGAGCAGTTCGAGGCCCCGGCGCTGATCGCACTGCAGAAGCGCCTTCACGAGAGCGGCACGTCGGCGACGAAGGAGATGGCGTCGCTGTCACGCATCGTCGGCTTCCTCGATGCACGCAACAACGAGGTCTTCCGCTTCTTCATCGGTCCGATGTTGATGTGGGATCTCTGGTGCGCCCTCGCGCTCGATGCGTGGAGGGCGCGTGCAGGTCGCGTGGCCTTCGGTTGGTTCAGGGCGCTCGCCGAGCTGGAGGCGCTCGCATCGCTCGCGGGCTTCGCGTTCGAGCGCCCCGATCACACGTTCCCCGAGATCGTCGCCGAGCCGACGCTCGAAGCGGTGCATCTCGGTCATCCGTTGATCGAGGCCGACAAGCGCGTGTCGAACGACCTCACCATCCAGGGCCCCGGCTACGCGCTCGTCGTGACCGGCTCGAACATGTCAGGCAAGAGCACGCTGCTCCGCGCGGCCGGCATCAACGTGGTGCTCGCGAACGCCGGCGCTCCGGTGTGCGCGACGTCGATGCGCGTGGGCCGCCTCATCGTCGCGACGAGCATGCGTGTCTCGGACTCGCTCGACGAGGGCACGAGCCGCTTCTACGCCGAGCTGAAGAAGCTGAAGCTGGTGCTGGATCTGGCGCGAAAGGCGAAGAAGAAGGAGCTCGACGGCACCGTCCTTTTCCTTCTCGACGAGATCCTCCACGGTACGAACACGCGCGAGCGGCTGATCGGCGCGCGCGCCATCCTGCGCGAGCTGCTTGCCCAAGGCGCGATGGGTGCAGTCTCCACGCATGATCTCGGGCTCGGCGATCTCCAGAGCGAGATGCCGGACCACGTGCGCAACATCCACTTCGAGGAGCAGGTCACGGGCGACGTGATGACGTTCGACTACAAATTGCGGACCGGCATCGTGCAGAGCTCGAACGCGCTGCGCTTGATGAAGATCGTGGGCCTCGACGTCGTGGAAGAGCCGCCGGCCTGACCGCCAAGGGTCGCGGTGCTAACCTCCCTCTATGCCGCCGACCACGCCCGCGTCTTTGGAGGAGGAGCTTGCTGCGCTCACCCCACGCGAGCGAGCGTCCTTCGTTGACGACGAGGCGCTGCGGGCTCGAGCCGCCGGTCTCGCTGCAGAGCTCGGGCTCGACGAAGGCGACGTGCATCACACGCTCAAGCAGCTCGCACGAACCCCAACCGAGCGCCTGAGGCGCGGTCTTTCGCATGGACGACGCAGACCTCGACTTTCTTACTGAGCCTGAGCGTCGCTTCCTCGTGGCTCTCAACGCCACCGGCGTGCGCTACCTGCTCGTGGGCATGAGCGCCGCGCTCCTTCAAGGCGCGCGCGGAGCCACCGAGGACGTGGACCTCTGGTTCGAGTCGATTGCAGACGGCCGCATCGCCGAGGCCGCGCGCACCGCCGGCGGATTCTGGGTGACGCGCGCAGAGCCGCCACGGCTTGGCGGCGCGCTTGGCGACAGGTTCGATGTCGTCACGCATATGTCGGGGCTGCCTGACTTCGCGGTCGAATACGCGCAAGCGATCGACGAAATCGTGGGCGGCGTTCCGGTGAAGCTCTTGCCCCTACGGCGGATCATCGTGAGCAAGCGTGCCGCAGGGCGACCGAAGGACGACGCCGTGGTCTACGCATTGGAGGCCGCTCAGAAGGTCATCGATGCGCTCGAGGCGCGAAAAAATCGGTGATCAGGCCGCGTCAGCCGCCGATGCCGCGCATCGAGACGTCGGCGGCGCTCGGCTCCGTGCAGCCCTTGAACGATTCGCCGTCGGGCTTCATCGTCCAAGCGTCTGCGACGGCGGCTGCCACGCCCGCGGCGTCGCCGGAGCGTGCGAGGCTCGCTGCAGACAGGCCGTCGTTCGTCGCGAGGCAGGGACGCAGCATGCCGTCGCTCGCGACACGGAGACGATCGCAGCCCTTGCAGTACGTGTCGGTCGTGCCCGTGATGAAGCCGACCTTCTTCGACGCGTCGTGACGCGCGACCAGGTAGCGCGCCGGACCGCGGTCCTTCTCGCGCTCGGCATCGCCCGGCACGAGAAGATGAGTCAGCCGCGCTCGCATCTCGTTCGCCGTGACGACGCGGTCGGCGAGCTTCGCGCCTTCGCCGATCGCCATCACCTCGAGGAGGCGCGGGACGATGCCACGCTCCCACGACCAGCGAACGAGCGCTTCGACCTCGACGTCGTTCTCGTCCTTCACCACGACGGCGTTCAGCTTGATCTCGTCGAAGCCTACCGCGAGGGCGGCGTCGATACCGCGCATCACGACGTCGAGCTTTCCGCCGCGGGTCATGCGCTTGAAGCGAGCGGCATCGAGGCTGTCGAGCGATACGTTCACGCGGCGGAGGCCGGCGGCACGCAGAGGCGCCGCGAGCTTCTCGAGACGCGTTGCGTTCGTCGTGATCGCGACGTCGTCGAGGCCGAGCGTGTCGAGGAAGCGAACCACCGGGACGATGTCGCGATGGAGAAGCGGCTCGCCACCCGTGAGGCGCACCCGGCGTACGCCGGCGGTGACGAGACCGCGCACCATCGTCTGCCAGGCCTCGAGATCGAGGCGCTCGTCGAGGTAGCCGTCTTGCTTGTGCGGACGGCAATAGATGCAGGCGAGGTCGCACCGGTCCGTCAGCGACAGACGAACCGAGCGCGGAGGGGTCGCCACGCGAGGCTCCTCCGGTGCGCGCGTCTGAAGGACGGGGAGGGCGTACATGCGAGGGACTTTAGCGGAAATCGGCGGAGTTCGCCGCGCAGAGACGGTACGAAAGGAGAGACCCTTCGGTTTCGCTCTTCTCGCGTTCGCGCGTCTTCGCGCGTCGCCGTGTCGCGCGTAGGATCCGCGCATCCATGCTGCCTCGCGTCATCACGGTCACCGTCAGCGATACCCGCACCGCGGCCGACGATCTCTCCGGGCGCGCGCTCGTCGAAGAGCTTGCCGCGTTCACGCACGTCCGGCACGTCATCGTTCCCGACGAGCCCGATCGCATCCTCGCGATCGTGCGCGAGGTGATGGAGAAGGACGAGGCCGATGCGGTCGTGCTCTCCGGCGGCACCGGCATCGCGCCGCGCGATCGGACCTACGAGGCGCTCGAGTCGCTCTTCGACAAGCACCTCGACGGGTTCGGTGAGGCCTTCCGCCGCCTCTCCTGGGATCAAGTGGGCGTGCGCTCGATCCTCTCGCGTGCGACGGCGGGAACCATCGGGACACGGCTCGTGTTCTCGCTGCCGGGCAGTGAGAAGGCGGCGCGGCTCGGTGCGCGCGAGCTCATCGCGCCGATCCTCGCGCACGCCGTGGACCTGCTCCACGGACGCGCGGGCCATGGTGTGACGCCGACCAAGGACCACGCGTGAGCGAGGCCGTGGGATGAAGCTCACCCTCCTCTACTTCGCAGCCGTGCGTGACCTCGTCGGCAAAGACGAGGAGCTCCTCGAAGTACCGGCGACCGTAACCACGATCGCCGCGCTCGCGGAGCACCTCGCCTCTGTCCATCCGCCCCTCGAAGGCCGTCTGGGATACGTGCGCTTTGCACGTAACGAGGAGTTCGCCCAACCCACCGACCCCATCACCGCGGGCGACACCATCGCGCTCATCCCGCCGGTAGCAGGCGGCTAGCGCCTCTCACATCCCATGGCCGTGGCCGTGGCCGTCCCCGTCCCCGTCCCCGGCATCTCCCTCTCGCTCCGCGTGGCCGTGCGTGTGCCCCTCCGGCGCGCACCGCGCGTCCACCCATCCAACCCATGCCGCACCGTCCGGCCCGTACTCGCGCTTCCAGATCGGGACGCGCGCCTTGATGCGATCGATGAGCTCTCGGCACGCCTTGAAGGCCTCGCCACGATGCGGA
>JAXDMI010000974.1:0-5332 GCA_034666145.1 Myxococcales bacterium
TGGCACGGCAAGAGCGTCCTCGACGTGCCCCTCGGCGTCGACACGTTCCGCAACCTCGGCACCATGCTCGGCACCTGCTGCGCGACGGTGCTCGCCGAGGGCACCGACCCGGTCGCTGCGTTCCACAACCTGATGCAGTTCTATCGCCACGAGTCGTGCGGTCAGTGCACGCCCTGTCGCGAGGGCTCGGGCTGGCTGTTCTTGATCGCGGACAAGCTGATGGCGGGCACGTGCTCGATGGAGGAGCTGAACAGCCTCCACGACATCGCGAACAACATCATGGGCAACACCATCTGCGCGTTCGGCGAGGGCACCGCGATGCCGGCGCTCGGCTTCCTCAAGAAGTTCCGCAAAGAATTCGAAGCCTACGTACGCGGCGAGCGGACGGGCAAAGACGCGCGCCTCACCGTCGCTCCTCTCGGCAGCCCCCGTTCGTCCCCGCAGGCACAATCATGAGCTCGACCGACCTCGTACTGGGCCAAGCCTACTTCTGGATGTGCGCGACGCTCGCCGTCATCGGCGCCATCGCCACCGTCGTCGCCAAGAACCCCATTCGCGGTGCGATGGGCCTCTTGATGCTGATCGTGAGCATCGCCGGCATCTACCTCGCGCTGCATGCGCAGTTCCTCGCCGCGATCCAGCTCATCGTCTACGCCGGCGCCATCGTCGTCCTCTTCATCTTCGTCATCATGCTGCTCGGTCCGGACGCAACGCCGCCGAACGACAAACGTGGGGAGGTCACGCGCACCGCCGCCGCGGTGCTCTTCGGTGCCGCGGGCATCGCCGCGATGTCGCTCATCGTTCGCACCGCGCCGCCCATCGCGAAGAACCACCTCCTCCCCTCGCCGCCGTCCGACTTCGGCATGGTCGAGTCGTTCGGCCGCCTCCTCTTCACCGATGCGCTCGTGCCGTTCGAGCTCTCGAGCGCGCTGCTCATGGTCGCCATCATCGGCGCCGTCGCCGTCGCGCGCGGCCATCACAAGTCCGACGAACGTGGCGCGCGCCCGCCCGTTGCCGGTCAGCCGCTCCAGAAGAACTCGCAGCTCGGCTTGTCCGAAGGTGACCCGGCGCTCGCGGCCACCTCCGAGATCGAAGCGCTTCGTGAGGAGGCCTCCACGTGATCCCCGTCGAGTACTACGTCGCGCTCAGCGCGATCCTCTTCACCATCGGCGGCATCGGCTTCCTCGTGCGCCGCAACGTCATCGCGACGTTGATGAGCATCGAGATCATGCTGAACGCGGTGAACGTGGCCTTCGTCGCGTTCAACCGCAGCCGGTTCGACAACCACACCGGTCAGATCTTCGGCTTCTTTCTGATCGCCGCAGAGGCGGCCGAGGTCGCGGTCGGCCTCGCCATCGTGCTGTCGCTGTTCCGCGTAAGGCGCACCGTCCGCTCGGACGAAGCCGACCTCTTGAAGAACTAAGAGATATCGCCCGATGAAGGACTTCCTCTCTCTCTTCCCGGCGAACGACTTCTCGCTCATCGCGGTCGTCATGGCGCTGCCGCTGCTCGGCGCGTTCGTCAACGGCGTCTTCGGACGTCGCCTCGGCAAGGACGCCGTTCGGCTCATGACCCTCGCGGTCACGGGCGTGAGCTTCGCCGCCGCCATCGCCACGTTCATCGCGCTCGACGGCGCGGTCGCCGCGACCAAGACCGTCGAGATGGTCACCGAGAACGGCGTCGCGCACGAGGTGATCAAGCATGGTCACGCGAAGCTCGTGTGGACCGCTTGGGAGTGGATGCGCACGAGCGGCATCCGCGACGTGAGTATCCCGATCGAGCTGAAATTCAGCGTCGACGCGCTGTCCGGCGTGATGATGCTCGTCGTCACCGGCGTCGGCTTCCTCATCCATGTCTACGCGACCTCGTACATGGAGAAGGACAAGGGCTACTGGCGCTTCTTCTGTTACCTGAACCTCTTCGTCTTCTCGATGCTCGTGCTGATCCTGGCGGACAACCTGCCGGTGCTCTTCATCGGGTGGGAAGGCGTCGGCCTCTGCTCGTACCTGCTGATCGGCTTCTGGTACGAGAAGACGCCCAACGCCGCGGCCGGCAAGAAGGCGTTCATCGCGAACCGCATCGGCGACTTCGGTCTCCTCTGCGGCATGTTCCTGCTCGTCTATTACACGGGCGCGCTCGACTGGACCGGCATCGCCAACGGCGCGCAGAACCTCGTCTCGCCGGCCGACGCCGCGCAGGTCCATCTCTGGCCCATCGGCGGCGGTCAGTTCCAGGACGCCTCGCTGGGCGGCCTCCGCGTTCCGCTCTCGTGGCTCCAGCCGAACAAGGCCTGGACCATCACCGGCGCCACCGCCGTCAGCGTCGCGCTCTTCCTCGGTTGCACCGGCAAGAGCGCGCAGCTCCCGCTCTACGTGTGGCTCCCCGACGCGATGGCCGGTCCGACCCCGGTCTCCGCGCTCATCCACGCCGCCACCATGGTCACCGCGGGCGTCTATCTCATCTGCCGCCTGTCGTTCGTGTTCGTGCTCTCGCCGCCGGTCATGATGATGATCGCGTTCACGGGCGCGCTCACGGCGCTGTTCGCGGCGTGCCTCGCGCTCATCCAGAACGACATAAAGAGGGTGCTCGCGTACAGCACCGTGAGCCAGCTCGGCTTCATGTTCCTGGGCGTCGGCGTCGGCGCCTTCACGGCCGGCTTCTTCCACGTCTTCACGCACGCGTTCTTCAAGGCGTGCCTCTTCCTCGGCGCCGGCAGCGTCATCCACGCCGTGCACGTCCGCATCCACGACGACGACCGCGCGCAGGACATGCGCAACATGGGCGGCCTGCGGAAGTTCATGCCGCTCACGTTCGGCACCTTCGTCGCGTCGACGCTCGCGATCATCGGCTTCCCGCTCACGTCGGGCTTCTTCTCGAAGGACGAGATCCTCGCGCACGCGCTCGTCAACACGCCGGTCAATCCCTACGCGGATCGACTCACCGCACGTCACATCGACGTGTGGCAGGCGCCCGGTTGGATGAACTGGGTGCTCTGGGGCATGGGCGTCCTCGCCGCCACGTTGACTGCATTCTACATGTGTCGCGCGGTGTTCATGACGTTCTTCGGCGAGTTCCGCGGCTGGACCATCGGTCGTCCGTCACAGCTCCTCTCGAAGAGCGGCGCGGCGAAGGCCGCGGGCCACGCCGAGCACGAGGACGCAGAGGACGGCGAGCACGGGCATGGTGACGGTGACGACGATCACCACCACGAGGAAGACCTCTCGGTGCCAGGCCCGCCGCCGGCCGAGTCGCCGCGTGCGATCACGATCCCGCTCATCATCCTCGGCACTGCGGCGATCGTCGCGGGCCTGTTCAACCCGGGCATGATCAAGATGATCAGCCCGCACTTCGACTTCCTCCCCATGGACCACTGGCTCGAGCCGGTGTTCGAGGAGGCGTCGAAGGGCGTCCACTTGGCAGTCGCCGACGAGCACGTGGCGCACTCGCGCGAGTGGATCTCGACGGTGGCGGCGTTCCTCGCCTTCGCGGTCGGCACCTACGTCGCGTACTGGGCGTACATCGTCCAGAAGGGTAAGCACGAGGCCGCGTACATGAGCGGCGCGACCAAGCTGGCCGCGGGCTTCAGCGGCGTCATCTTCGTCGTGGTCGGCGGCCTGATCCTCGGCGTCAACGCCAAGGAAGCGTTCACCGCGCACATGATCGTCCCGTGGGCCCTCGTCCTCGGCGGCATCTGGCTCGCGTACCACTGCGTGAAGGAGCGCGCGGTCGGCCTCGACTACGTCTACGACCGCAGCATCGTCGTCGGCGTCGACGCCCTCGCCGACACCGCGGCGTCCGTCGATCAGGGCCTCGTCGACTTCATCATCGCGCGCCTCTCGGCGCTCATCGTCGCGGCGCTCGGCACGTTGCTCCGCGTCGTGCAGAACGGCGTCGTGCACGTCTACGCGGCGATGATGGTGCTCGGTCTCGCGATCACCGGCTGGTTCTTCGTCCAGCCGCACGCCGACGCCACCGTCTCCGACGTCGGCAACGGCGACTACGTCGTCAACGCAGCGCCCGGCACCGGCTACTCGTACCGCTGGTATCCGGACGCGAACGGCAAGCCGCAGAACGAGAAGTTCGGACCGAGCGACAGCCTCAAGGTCCATCTCGACGAAGGCACATCCAAGACCGTGAAGGTCGAGGTGAAGAACGCCTTCAGCAACGCGCTCGACGTGCCTCTGGTGCGCTGGATCTTCCCGCCGACTCCGGCGAAGGAGGTCACGATGACGCGACCGAAGGTCGAAAAGCCCGTGAAGCTCGAGCTCGGAGAACGGTGAGCGACATGGCATCCAAGACATCTCCCCAAGGCACGCCCCTCGCGTCCCCGCCCGGTCGTCCGGCGTGGATCGGACCGACGTTCTTCGCGCTCGCGCTCCTCATCGTCGTCGTGGTGCTGACGCAGCTCCTCGGCGCGAGCAGCGACAACCGCGCCTCGTTCAGCGCGGCCAACGCAGCGCTCGGTGCGCTCATCCCCGTGCTCGTCGCGGCGGCGGTCGGCGCGCTCGTTCCGCGCGGTCAGGCCTGGAACGTTCGCTTCCCGCTCGCCGTCATGTCGGCGCTCTTCGCCATCTTCGTGATGCGGATGTGGCCGAGCTCGGCGGCGGTCGTCACCGACGCCGACCTCGCGGCGCCCACCACCGAGTCGAGCACGATCCTCTCGTGGCTCATCGGCCTGCCGCTCGCCGGCGCCGTCGCCATCCTCTTCTTGCCCCGCCAGTCGCCGCGCCTCCTCAAGGGCACGACGTTCCTCGTCATGATCGGGACGCTCTGCGCGACCATCCCGCTCCTGCGCGTCGACATGGGCCGCACGTACCACTTCAACCAGGACATCGTCTGGATCGAGCGGTTCGGCATCCACTATCACGTGGCGCTCGACGGCATCTCGCTGTGGCTCGTCATCCTGACCGCGTTCATCGTGCCCATCGCGGCCTACGCGTCGTTCGGGTCGGTGAGCACGCGCATCAAGGACTGGTGCTTCGCGCTCCTGCTCCTCGAGGCGGCCATGATCGGCGCGTTCGTCGCGCTCGACCTGTTCCTCTTCTACGTCTTCTGGGAGCTGATGCTCATCCCGATGTACGTGATGATCGGCGTCTGGGGCGGTACGAACCGCATCAAGGCATCGCTCAAGTTCTTTCTCTACACGATGACCGGCTCGATGCTGATGCTCGCCGCCATCTTGTACCTCGCGTACACGTACGGCCGCGTCACCGGCGGGCCGACGTCGTTCGACTACTTCGAGCTGCAGCGCATCGTCCTGCCGCGCAACATCCAGATCTATTTGTTCTGCGGGTTCGCAGCATCGTTCCTCATCAAGGTCCCGATGTTCCCG
>JAXDMI010000975.1:0-8235 GCA_034666145.1 Myxococcales bacterium
CGAACCGTTTCTTCGGCGGCACCCAGGCGAGCTTCGATTCCTTCGCGAGACGCTGCAGGACCTTTTTGGCCTCCTTTGCCACGTCCGCGTCGCCGTCGTTTTCCTCCTGGCCACACCGGCCCCAGACAAAATCGAAGAGCGTCCGCTCGGCGGCGACGAACGTGGCCCCGCTGTCGTAACCGACGAACAGGACGTCGGACTTCCTGTGCAAGTAGCCGTAGAGCGTCGGTGCGTTGTCGGTCATCACCCAGACGATGGAGTCGAGAAAGGCACGCAAATCGCGATTCGTCGTCCCCTCGAACTCTACGAGCTCGTAATGCACACTCGCGGGATCGACGTCCATTCCCAGCTCGTCGATGCTCTTGAAGAGCGAGAGCTTTCCACGCGAATCACACTCGCTCTCGTAGCGGCACATCACGATTACTTCGGGCGGAATCGCGCGCTTGCCGAACAGCTTCTTCAGGTGAGCGAGCTTGCCCTTCATCGCGCTCTCGACAATCGCTTCGTGACTCGTCGATTCCTCGCCTCGGAGCACTCGCTCCACCTCTTCTCGCCACGCTGCGTTGGGCTTGGCCTTGTCGAGCATCGTCCGCGCAACCTTCGGCTCTGCGCGTAGCAGCGCCTCGAGCTCTCCCTTTCGGTTCTTCTCGGTGGCGGGGGCGCCGGTCAGCGTTCGATGCAGCGCGAGCGCGCTCTCCATCACGCGCGGCAACGACGCATGCGGGGTCAACGCCTCGAGGAGATCCGCTCGCTCCGACCCCTTCTCGGCGGTGACGGCGAGGCGACGGCAGAGGTGATCGATGCCTGCTTCACCGTGGCTCGCGATCAGCGCCGTGGCTTCGGGCTTGTCGAATCCGAGCCGTTCCACGCTTCCCTGAGTCGAGCTCCATTTCTCGAATGTCGCTTTGTCGAGCAGCGCGACGTGCTCCCCGTCGAGCCAGTCATTCCCCTTCGTGCCTGTCTTCAAGAGGACCGCGAGGCGCTCCGGCGTCGGCGCCACGAGCGCAACTGCCCACCGCTGGTACCACTCGCCGGTCTCGATCAAGCCGTCGATCGCCGGCGCGGCATCCTGGAGTCCCTTCTTGCCGAGCACCTCGCGCACGTCCGCCGAGAGCTCTGTCGCTCTCCGTCGCGCATCGCGATTGGTGGGATCGGACGGCGCGAGGATGCCGTCTTCTTTGCGAAGCTTGGCGGCGTACCAGAGAGCCTCGACCGCTCCTTCCGCCCCGCCGCGCGCACGGCAGTACGCGGCGACGACGCGCGTCGGCGGGTAATGCTCTTCGCCGATCAGGATCTCCCGCTCGGGATCCGCGAGGAGCGGCATCAACGAGCCGCAGACGGCGGGATCCCAGGTCGGCATGCCGTCGGTGCCCTTGAAGTGCTGCAAGCTCTTCGCGGTCAGCGACGCGAGGCTCTTCGCGGCAGGCGCACCGAGGTCGCCGCTCGCTTGACGCGCCTTGAGCGTCTTCTGCGCGCTCGGACAGAGGGCGGTCCGGTGCCAGATGTGGTCGCTCAGCAAGTCGAAGAGCTCCGCAGCTTTCGCGCTCGAGAGGGGCGAAACGGGTGCCTTGGCGATCGCCTTCTTCTTCATTTCGCGAGAAGCATAAGCGCGCTTCGGATCGCGAACCAGTGATGACAGCTCGAACGGGCGTCATCGGACGAGAGCGCGCCACGGCGCCATTCGCCGGAGGAGTCCATCGCGAAGGACGAGCGTGTGGAAGAGCACTGCGCTCAGATGGGCCATGAACATGAAGAACAGGAGATACGCGAGGAGCGTGTGCGTACTTCGAAGGACGGTGTAGAGGCCGGCGCTCTGCGGGAGGATCGGCGGCAGGTGGATCGGACCGTAGAGGACGATCGGATAGCGGGCGGCCGAGAGCATGCCCCAGCCGACCAACGGCAAGGCGAACATCAGGAGGTACATCAGCCTCTCCGAGGTCATGGCCACGAGACGCTCCAAGGGGGACATCGTCGCCAGGAACGGGGGCACCGGCTTCAGCTGCCGGTTCACGAACCGGATGATGACGAGGACGAAGATGAGGATGCCCAGCGGTCGATGGATCGCGATGAGCTTTTGATAGCTCACGAGCGACGTGACCATCGCCCCGCCGACGAGCAGCATCGCCAGAACTGCCACTGCCATCGTCCAGTGCAGCACGCGAGAGGACCATGCGAATTGACCCGGGGGCGTCATCGCGGTCACCTGCCGACCTCGGAAGGGGTCACGGCGCTCGGGGACACCGGCTCGCCCAGACGTCGTCTTACCGACTGCGAGTACGTGGCCGATCGCGCGCTCAGCAGCGGGTCGTCCGAGGGAGCGATTCCGTTGGGCAGTACGAGCGGATCGAAATTGATCGTGCGGACCGAGCTCGTCTCCTCGCTCTCGATGCGATCGATGGTGAGCGTGCCGACGTCCACCTTCTCGCGGTCCGCGGGCCAGGCGATGGTCGCGTCGTTCGTGGGATCGCCCGGCTGACCGATCGTCATCACGAGGTGCCACTGCAAGGGGCCTCGCTTCAGACGGGCGATCAGCGCGTCGAACAGGTAGTTCGGATCGTCCGATGCGGGTTGCGCGGCGGCCGGCGCGAACGGCGCTACCGCGACCATCGACCAACGCACCGGCGTGGATGAACCGGCGGCGTCGATGAGCAGAAAGGCGTCGAGGCTGTTGAAGGTGCTGTTGTCGAAGCCGGACGACGGAGGCTGGGCCTTGATGAGATCGATGGCACGTGCGGACTCGGGGTGGCGGGAGAGGAACGCTTTCATGCCGGCAGGGTCGGCCTTACCTGTCCTCGGATCCGGCCCCATCGCGATCAGCTGCTCGTGGAACGCGGCGGGCGTGTTGACGGGGAAGACGGGGATGTTGTTGATGCCCGTCCGCCACTCCTCGCCGTTCGGTAGCAGGAAGCGCAAGGCCATGCTGCGCACGGTTCCAGCGGCGTCAGCGACGTCGGGCTTGCCGCCCGCGAGCGCAAATCGACCCTCGACCGGCACGCGGCCAGGCTGGAAGACGACCGCCTTCGATAGCCGCGAGCCCTGGCCGTTCGATTCGAAGGCGCCGCTGACGCCCACGCCCTTGGCGTGGTTGCGGCGGAAGCCCGGGTGCACACCGTTGACTCGTTCGAACGTGTCGATGAAGCGAGGAGGCGTGAGCTCGTGCGGCGACAGCCAGCCGGCCGCGTACGCGAAGACGGCGCCGACCATCAGCACAATCACGCCCACCACGACCAAGCGCACGAGCTTGTTTGCGGGACTGAGCGGCGGCAGAGGCCCGGCTAGCGAAGGAGTGCTCGACATCGCGGCGGCCCCGCGAGGTGCAATCGTCGGACCGTCCGACGGAGAGCGTGAAGTGCTCGGAGGCACATAGTCACGTCGCGCTGCGACGCGCGCTCCGTTTTCAGGGCCCGACATCGCAGCTGCCGCGGTCGCATTCCGCTCGCGTGCTCGCGGGATGCGACAAGGGAAGTTCGCCACGACGATCTCGCGGATGAGACGTGCACAGCTCACGCGTCGGACCTACGTCGAGCTTTCGCGCTCATCACGAAAAGGAACCATCGTGAAGAACCTCCCTCCGCTCCTCGCTCTCCTCGTGATGTCCTGCACGCCGGACATCCCGCACGATCCCGCGCCGAGCAACACGATCGTCGTGCAGTTCGACCCCGGCGCTGCGGTGCCGGTCGTCCCACAGCCCAACGATCTGGCGAAGGATCCCGTCACCGGCAAGATCGTCGTTCCACCTTCGCCGACGGACTCGCCCGCCCAGACGCAGTTCAACCAGCAGTACCTCGGGACGCTCACGGGTTTCCCGTTCGAGAGCACGGCCTCGGTGACCGTCTCCGGTGATCTCAATCCCGCGACGGTGACCGCGCAGGACGTCCTCGTGATCGACGTGACGGCGGCGCCGATGCCCGTGGCCGTCATGCCGGCGTACGCGAACCGGGTCATCACCATCGCGCCGCCGGCGGGCGGCTGGCTCCGCGCGCATCGCTACGCCGTGGCGCTGGTCGCTGGGCCGAACGGCGTGCAGGGAGCGAACAACGAGACGGTCATCGGCTCACCGACCTGGGGCCTCGTCTCGAGCCAGAGCTCGCTCGTCACCTGCACCGATCTCACGTCGCCGACGTGCCAGCCGGCCGTCGACGTCATCCCGTCGAACGTGAGCGATCCCGCGCAGAAGCTGGCCCAGCAGACCGCCACCGCCATCCAGCTCGAGCAGCTACGTCGTGGTCTCGCGCCGCTGCTCGCCGCGCTCACGGCGCCTCCGCTCTCGATCCCTCGCGCGAACATCCCGATCGTCTGGACGTTCACCATCATCGACGCCGCGGAGCTGACCTTCGACCCGGCCAACAGCGTCATCCCGTTCCCGAACGACGTGCTTCGCACGGGACCGAACGGGACCGTGGCCTTGCCCAACCCGACGACGCTCCAGCCGCTGACGGCCGCCGATTGTCAGGCGGCGACGAATAGTCAGATCCAGCTCGTCTGCGGGCTGAACACGCTCGACGGCTTCTCGACGCTCGTGGCGCCCATCAGCGAGAACTCCAACACCGCCGGCGCGCTCGAGCAGGGCAACATCGATCCGGCGTCGCTCAGCACGATGACCGTCGGCCTCGTCCCGCTGACGTCCACGGCACCCATGGCCGAGCGCACGACGCCGGAGTTCACGCCGTGCCTGAACTGCGTGTCGAGCGCGAACGCGATGGGGATGCCGCAGACCACGCCGCAGCAGCTGCAGTGGAGGCTCGACGCGCCTCTCGACGAGAAGACGACGTACTTCGGATACGTCACCACGGGCGTGAAGGACTCCCTGGGCAAGAATGTCATCGCGAATCCCGTCTTCGCGCTCCTTCGATCGAGCACGCCGCTCGTCGCCAACGGCAAGTCGACGGTGAACGTCCTCACCGACGCGCAGGCGGCGCAGCTCGAGCCGCTGCGCGCCGCGCAGGCCCCCGCGTTCGCCGGCCTCGAGACGGCCGGCATTCCACGCGCGAACGTGGCGCTCGCGTTCCCCTTCACGACGCAATCGGAGGCGACGCTCCTCGATGCTCTCTACCAGCTACCGGCGCTGGCGAAGGCCGGCGGGCTGCCGGACTTCCCGCTCACCGTGACGGACGCGACGGCGCTCTACACGGGCGCGGCGACGGCGGCCGGCATTCCGATCGGGGCCATCGGTAAGTTCTTCGCCGGTGCATGGCTCACGCCC
Organism: Myxococcales bacterium; assembly: GCA_034666145.1. Classification (GTDB taxonomy): domain Bacteria; phylum Myxococcota_A; class Polyangia; order Polyangiales; family Polyangiaceae; genus Labilithrix. The sequence goes on from JAXDMI010000975.1 coordinate 5,204, forward strand.
GTCGCGGTGACGGGCCCCGGCGGAACGCTCAACCCGACCGCGGCGGGGATCAAGCCGCAGCCCGTGAGCTTCGCGATGTCCGTCCCCGCGGCGCCACCTCCTGCCGGCGGCTATCCCGTGACCATCTTCGGCCACGGCTTCACGCGCTGGCGGAACGATTTTCTCCCCATCGCGAATGCGCTCGCGCAGGCGGGGCAGGTCGTCATCGCCACCGACGTGCTCTTCCACGGCGACCGCACGTCCTGCACGGGCTCGTCGGCCGCCACCGGGCAGCCCACCGACGATGCGGCGTGCGCGAATCCGACGACCATGAAATGCGACGAAGGCACGCTCCAGGGCCTGTGCGTTCTTCGCGACGCCACGGCGCGGCTCGCATGCGCCCCGAGCGCCACCGATCCGCTCGGAGACGGCGTCTGCGCGGCGGCCGGTCAGGGTCGATGCGCGGCCGATGCCAAGTGCCAGGGTGCGGGCGCGGATCTGCTCCGCGACGCCACGGGGCGGCCGTTGATCAGCGGCTGGAACATCTTCAGCCTCACGAACTTCTTCGCGACGCGCGACAACTTCCGGCAGCAGGTCATCGACCTGTCGCAGCTCGTCGCCGTCCTCAAGAGCACCGCCGCGACCAACCTCGGTAACCAGATCGCTGCCAAGAACGGCGGCACCGCGGTCCCGTTCGCGCTCACGAAGCTCGGGTACGTCGGCCAGAGCCTCGGCGGCATCCTGGGCACGCTCTTCAACAGCGTGTCGCCGGACACGTCGAACGTCGTCCTCAACGTGCCGGGCGGAGCGCTCGTCACGATCATCCTCGACGCGCCGTCGTTCGCGGCGCAGAAGACGGCGCTGCTCGCCGGGCTCGCCGCGCAGGGCATCCAGCCGGGCACGCCCGCGTTCGATCAGTTCATCGGTCTCGCACAGTGGGTCCTCGATCCGGCCGACCCCGCGAACATGGGATATCGGCTGACCCACCCCGTCGATCTCGGCGGCGGCACGCTCGCTCCACCGGCCAACCGAAAGGCGTTCATCCAGTTCATCGAGGGAGACCAGACGGTGCCGAACATCTCGAACTTCGCGCTCGTCACGGCAGCGAACCGCACCTTCGTCCAGCAGCCGCCGAGCTTCGGCTGCGTCCCGCCGCTCTTCTGTTACGAGTTCACCGAAGCGGGTGACGGCTTCGACACGACGACGGCCCCGCTCGCCAACCGGCACGGCTTCCTCCTCGCCCCACCGAGCATGACCGCCGGCGGCCTCGCCCTCACCACCAAGGCCCAGACGCAGGTGGCGACCTTCCTCGCCACCGGCGCACTGCCGTGACCCAGGGGATGCACATGAGGATCCATGACCGTGGGCTCATCAGCGCCGCTGCCCTCGGCGCGCTCGTCACGCTGGTCACTCGCGATGCGTCCGCCGCCGGGACCGCGCTCGACGTCCAGTCTGCTCGCGGGACCGGTATGGCGTCGGCCACCACCGCGTGGATCGACGACTCGTCGGCCATCTTCTACAACCCCGCGGGCATCGCGCAGGGAAAGGGCCTCTCCGCGGAGGTGGGCGTCAGCCTGATCTCGCCCTCGTTCGCGTTCACCAGCGCGACCACGGGTAGCAAGAGATGGGGTAAGTTCACGGTCAGCCCGCCGTTCCAGGGATACGGCACAATCGGCCTCACCGACAACCTCTCGGTCGGTCTCGGCCTCTTCACACCGTATGGCCTCACCGTGGTGTGGCCGGGCGGCTGGCTAGGTCGCAGTGTGTCCACCGAGTCGTCGTTGCAGACCTTCTATGCCAACCCGACGGTGGCGTACAAACTCGGTCCGCTCCGCATCGGCGCCGGCCTCCAGGTCGTACGCGCGACGCTCGAGCTGCAGCGGGACATCCAGTTCGGCGACCAGTTCGGCCACGCGGATCTCGCGGGAGGCGCGTGGGGCGTCGGCGCGAACGTCGGCGTGCAGCTCCAGGCCATCGAGCAGTACCTCTCCTTGGGCGCGCATTACCGGAGCGCCGTCGGGCTCGACTTCGACAGCGCGAACGTGCACTTCAGCAACGTCCCGCTCATCTTCCAGAGCACGTTGCACGATCAACCGGTGATGGGCTCGGTCACCATGCCGGACTCGCTCGCCATGGGCGTCTCGAGCCGTCCGATCAAGGACCTCAACATCGCCGTCGACGTCGTCTGGTACGACTGGAAAAAGTTCCACGAGGTCGCGCTCCACTACCCGCTCGACGCGAGCGCCTCGCTCGACACGAGGGAGCTGAAGAACTGGCACAACACGGTCAACGTGCACGTCGGCGCGGAGGGCAACCTGGGCCGGCACTGGATGCTGCGCGGAGGCGTCCTGTATGATCCGAGCCCCTCACCGGACGAGACGCTCCTTCCCGACGTGCCCGACGCGACCCGCGTGAACTTCGCCATCGGCGGGAGCTACCTGACAGAGAGCGGCCTGCACTTCGACGCCGGCTACCAGTTCCTCTTCCTCATCACCAAGACCAGCACTGCGCCCCAGCTGCCTGGTGACTACACCGGCTTCGCGAACATCCTCGGTCTCTCGATCGGGTACACCACGCCGCGCGAGCGGATGCCGAGCAACGTCACGCCGCCGGAGCCGCCGCCGCCGCCCCCGCCGGAGAGCGTGCCGCCGCCGCTGCCCGTCGCGCCCGAGCCCGCGGCGCCGCCGCCGCCGCCCGTCTTGGAGCCACCGCCGACGACCGAGCCGTGACGCAATTCCTCGAACACAGCTGGCGCCGGCTCTTTCACGGGGTGGTGCGCGATTCGTTGGCCAACGTAGGCTCGCTCGCGGAACGTGGACCGGAGGACGCGCGCGGGAACGCCCTCTCGACTACGTAGCCGCCGACAACAAGGAAACGTCGGCGAGTACGAGCTCCTGGACGACGATGCCTGGCTCGTGCGCCGCTGCTCCGGCTCTCGCAATCCGAGCTGCAGCAGCTGGTGCCGGAGGAGTCGAAGCACGCGAACGCAGCCATGGACCCTTTCTTCGGGCAGGGCATGTTCGAGATCACGGAAGAGGCGACGGAATGACCTG
>JAXDMI010000976.1:0-4507 GCA_034666145.1 Myxococcales bacterium
CGAGGACGATCTCGCCGGGGCTCGCGCCGATCAGGGCGCCGACCTCGCGTCGCGCGTCGTCGAAGAGGCGCGTCGCCTCCTCACCGAGCGAGTGCACGCCGCGATGCACGTTCGCGGTCGAACGCTCGTAGTAGTTCACGACGGCGTCGATGACTGCGCGCGGCTTCGGCGTGGTCGACGCGTTGTCGAGGAAGACGAGCGGGCGGCCGCATAGCTCGCGAGTGAGCAGCGGGATCTGCGAGCGCACGCCGCGTGCGTGGCGATCGATCATCTCCTTCATCGTTCTACTCCCTCGAAGAGATCGTACGTGGCGGGCGGCGCGATGCGACGCGAGATGCGGTACTTGCCGTTCGGCTCTACCGCAATCGCGGTCGCGGGACGAGCCGTGATGGTCAACCCTTCGAGCAGCGGCGCGAGCGCGGCTCGAGCGGCCTCCGGCGAGCCGCCGACCACCTCGAGGTCGATGCTCGATGCGTCGCGCTGCACCACCTGGTACGCGCGCGGAGAAGCGCCGGCGATCGCGCGATCGATCGCGCCAGGCGTGACGAGCGCGCCGTCGGGACGGAGGATCGCGTCGTCGAGCTTGCCCTCGACGGAGGCGAGCGGCGGCACGGTGGTGAAGCGCGAGGCGCCTTCCGCCACCTGCACGAGATCGCCGAGCACGTAGCGGACGAGCGGCTGCACCTCGCGATCGAGCGTGGTCACGACCACGAGCGCCACGTCCTTCGCGCCGGGCGTGGGGATCTTCGCGCGCAGCAGCTCGACGTGCGTCGTGAAAGGTGCATGATGCATGAGTCCGTCTTCGCCCTGGACGAAGAGGAGGCCCGCCTCGCGAGCGCCGTAGATCTGCAGCACGTTGCTCGGCGCATAGACGCGCGCCAGCGCCTCGCGATGGGCAGCGGTGGTGAGGCCTCGTGTCAGGCCGACGAAGCCGCGCACGTCGAGCCGGCGACCGAGCACCGCCGCATGCCGCGCGAGCACGTCGAGGTAGAACGGATCGGCGAGGAGCCCGATCGTCTCGTGACGCGCGAGCTCGTCGAGCATGCGCGTCATCACCGACTCCGACCAGAACGTCGGGTCCTGGCGGGAGTTGAGATGGAGGCGCGTGCCTTCGAGGCGCTCCTCGTAGTCGGGATCGCCGGAGCCGCACGAGCCGGTACCGCGCTCGGGAACCCAGAGCACGGCATCGCGATAGGGTCCGCCCGCCTCACCGGCCAGGGCCGCTGCCGCCTTCGGGCTCGCTCGCAGCGCGCGTGCTTCTTGCGCTCGCCACCACGCGCCGTCCCAGAGCAAGCGAACGCGCGCCTCCGCGAGACCGGTCTCCACCACCGCGAGCTTGCCCGACGCGAGCTCCGCCTTCGCGTCGCGACCTTCGGGCAGCCACGCCTTCGGCAGCGTGGGCCGGATCTTCGCCGCCGTGAGAAGAGGAAGCGCGGCCAGCGCTCCGTCGAGCGACGAGCCCTCCGCCGGCGAGGCCAGCCCCTGCTTCGAATAGAACGGGACCGTCGCCAGCGCGCCGCGGATCGCGCGCAGCGTTCGCTGCGCGTGCTCGCCGTCGCGATCGGCTGCGACAGCAGCGCGCGTCTCGTCGAAAGCCGGCATGATGGCGGGCAGATAGCACAGCGCTCGGCCGCCGCGAACGGACCCGCTTTTTCAGGGTGCGACAACCATACCGGTTGGTATACTCCGAAAATGGACCCGGACGTGATCCAGCCCTCTCCAAGCGTGCCGCCGCGCTCGCCATCGGTGCCGCCGGGCCTCGCCGCGGGGATGATCGTCGCAGGCAAGTACGAGCTCGTCCGCAAGATCGGCAGCGGCGCGATGGGCGAGGTGTGGGCGGCACGCCACGAGACGCTCGACGAAGAGGTCGCGATCAAGCTCGTCATGCGCGGCGTCGATCACGAGGACGGGACGTCGGCAGAGAGTCGCTTCCTCCTCGAGGCGCGTGTCGCAGCGGCGCTCTCGCGGAAGACGCGTCACATCGTGGCCGTGACCGATCACGGCCAGGACGGTGCGCTCGGTTACCTCGTCATGGAGCTGCTCGCGGGTGAGTCGCTCGATCAGCGGCTCGCGCGCACGGGAGCGCTTCCGCTCGAGAAGGTCGCGCCGATGATCACGCAGATCGCGCGGGGCCTCTCCATCGCGCACGGCGAAGGCGTCGTGCATCGCGACCTCAAGCCGTCGAACGTCTTCGTGACGCTCGACGAAGAGGGCAACGCGGTGGCGAAGGTCCTCGACTTCGGCATCGCGAAGCTCCGTCGCAACCAGCGCAAGGCGACGCACGCGACGCAGCGCGGCTTCCTCCTCGGAACGCCGGCGTACATGAGCCCCGAGCAAGCGCGCGGCAAGCAGCTCGATCATCGCGCCGACGTCTGGGCGCTCGCGGTCATCGCGTACCACATGCTCACGAACGAGTTCCCGTTCGACGGAGCGTCCGGCGAGGATCTCTTCGCGCGGCTCATTCGCATCGAGCCGATCGCCATCCGCGATCGCATGCCTGATCTGCCGCAAATCGTGGGCGATTTCTTCGAGCGCGCCTTCGCGACGCGCATCGAGGATCGCTTCCAATCGGCGCTCGCGCTCGCCGGCGCATTCGAGCAGCTCGCGCCGATGTCGGCGGGGATGAAGCTCTCCTTGCCGCCACCGCCGGCGCTTTCGATGCTCGACGAGTGCTTCGACACCGCCGGTCTGGAAGAGGGCTCGCTGTTCGTCGCGGGTGTGCCGCGCAGGTACTGGCTCGCGAAATCGATCGCGGCCGGCGTCTTCGTCTTCGCGCTGCTCGTCGGGACGTCGGTGCTGCTCTCGGTCTACTTCGAGCGCGAGCCGATGCGTACGGCGACGACGGGGCCGACCGGGCTCTCCGCCGGCGCGACCACGTTGCCTCTGCCCGCGCCGCCGTCCGTGCCGGCACCCGAGGCGCCCGCCGAGCCGCCGAGCGGGCCTACCGTGATCTCCACCGACGATCTTCCGGCCGCGGTCGTCGCGCCGCGCGCCGTGCGTCCTGCGCCTCGAGCCGAACCCGCGAGCACGTCGAACGCGCCGAGCTCGAGCCCGGAGGCGGCAGGTGAGAACCCGACCGCCGCCGCGGTGCGACGCGCGCGATCGGTCGACAAGTCCGAAGTGTTCTGATCACGGACGAGACCGTTACACGACACTGCTGCGCGCCAGAACGCGTCCTTCGACGATCCACAAGAGCGGCAGCACGAGGACGCCGAGCGTGATCGACGCGTACGCCGTCACGTCGACGCCGATGAGCGCATGGTTCGGCAGCTCGGTGAGGATCCGCGCCGATGCGAACGCGCCGAGCGCCGACGCGAGATGCTGCACCGACGACTGGATCGAGGAGAACCGCGCGCGCTCGTCGGCGCGAGGCACCTTCGAAGTGAGCGTGTTGTACGCGACGTTGCGGAACGACATCGCCAGCATGAAGAGGACGAAGAGCAGGAGCACCGAAAACACGGGCGGCACGCGCGCGAACCCGCAATAGATCACCGTCGATGCGAAGAGCGTCCCGAACGTACCGACGCGCGCCGAGCCGAAGCGATCGACGAGCAGACCCACGCCACGCATCGCCACGAAGCTCACGAGCCCGCCCACGAGATAGAGAAGGCCGAGCCGCGCGCGCGGATACCCGAGGTTGTAGAGGAGATACGGCGCGATGTTCGGGACGATGATGAAGCTCGCGCCCATCACGAGCGTGGTCAGCGTCAGCGACAGCAGCACGTCGACGCGCACGAGCTCGAGGAGATCGCGCCCGAAGCGTCGCCCTCGCGCCTGCGCGAGGTGACCGGTCATCGGAGGAAGCACGCGCGCCGCGTAGGTGCCGAGGATCGCGCCGAGGACGGCAACGGCGATGAACGGGAGCCGCCATCCGCCGCGCCGCGCGAGCTCCAGACCCGCGGGAACGCCGAGGATGGATGCGACGGAGAACGCGCCCATCACCGCGCCCATCGCGCGACCACGACGATGCGGCGGGATCACGTCGGCGATGATCGAGTACGAGAGCGACGTCGCCGGTCCACCGAACGCGCCGGCGACCACGCGCGCGAGCATGAGCGTCCCGAGGCCTGTCGCGAACGCGCCGGACAGCGTCCCGAGCACGAGCCCGAGCATCGCCACCGAGAGCGCCTTCTTGCGATCGAAGCGATCGAGGAAGAACGCACCCGCAAGACCCGAGATGCTGGCTGCCGCGGTGTAGCTGCCGCCGACGTAACCGATGTGCGAGACCGGGATGTTCAGCGCGGTCGCGAAGTCGGGACCGAGCGGCAGCACGATCATGAAATCGAGGATGTTCACGAACTGAACGGCGCCTACGCAGAACACGATCGCGCGCTCCGACGGGCCGGTCGTGGGAGGCATCGCGATCAGCATATACGTCGGCAAACGCGCGCATCGGACCGTCGCGCGTCGGCCCGAAACTTGGCCGCCCGAGCGCGAGTCCGATACCCGGAGCACATGGGCAAGCGCGTTGGCTTCGGGGGTCTCCTGGTCATCCTCTCTGCGTGCG
>JAXDMI010000977.1:0-2883 GCA_034666145.1 Myxococcales bacterium
GGTCGCAGAGGCGGACGCGGCGGCAGCGCGGACGTTGCTCTCGAGCCTCGGCATTCCCGAGCCGCCGCCGCCGGCGCAAGGCGTGGTCGCCGCGCGCGTGCCGGTGCGAAGTCCCATCGACGGCGTCGTCGTGGCGCGGCTCGTCGCGCTGGGAGCGCCGGTGTCGCCGGACAAGACGCTCTTCCGTGTTCTCGCGAGCGACCGCGTCCTCGCCGAGGCTCGCTGGACGGACGCGACGCTCGCGCCTCCCGCGAATGGGACGCCGGTGAAGCTGCTCGCGCGTGGCGGCGACGTCACGACCGCGTGCGCAGGTCACGTCCTCTCGACGATCGCGGTCGTCGACGAGAAGACGCGAGCGCGCCGCGTACGGGTCACGCCCGATGCCCCATGTCCGATGCTCGTTCCGGGCGGATACGTCGACGTCTCGATGACCTCCGCGGCTGCGAGCGCGGGGACCGCTCCGGTGCTGGCCGTGCCTCGGACTGCGATCATCGACGTTCGCGGCGCGCCTACGGTCTTCGTGGCGGGGCACGACGCAAACACCTTCGTCGCGCGCGTCGTCCGCACCGGCGCGATGACGAGCGAGGACGTCGCCGTCGAAGAGGGGCTCGCGGAGGGCGACCTCGTGGTCGTGACGGGCGCGGTGATGCTCAAGGGCGAGCTGATGCGAAGCGAGCTCGAGTCCCAGTGATCCATTCGCTCGTCGGAGCATGCGTCCGGCACCGTTGGGTCGTCGTGCTCGCGTGGCTGGTGCTCTGCGCCGTCGGCGTGCGCGCGTACACCACGCTGCCGATCGACGCCGTCCCCGACATCACGAACGTCCAGGTCCAGGTGCTCACCACTGCTCCGGGACTCTCGCCGCTCGAGGTCGAGTCGATGGTGACACGCCCGGTGGAGCTCGCGCTGGCGGGGATCCCGCACACCGACGAGGTGCGTTCGGTCTCTCGCGCAGGCGTCTCCGCGGTCACCGTCATCTTCCATGACGACGTCGCGCTGGAGGACGCGAGGTCGTTCGTCTCCCAGCGACTGCCGGGAGCGCGGGCTGCGGTGCTCGGCGGAGGTCAGCCCGAGCTCGGACCGATGAGCACCGGGCTCGGCGAGGTCTTTCACTTCACGATCGCGTGGCCCGGGCATTCCCCTACCGAGATCCGCACGCTCCTCGACTGGGAAATCGCCTACTCGCTGCGCACCGTTCCGGGCGTCGTCGAAGTGAACGGATGGGGCGGTGACACCCGGCAGATCGACGTCCGCCTGCGTGCCGCCGATCTCGTGAGGTTCGCCGTCACGCAGAGGCAGGTCGAAGAGGTGCTCCTCCGCGGTGGCCAGAGTGGAGGCGGTGGAGCGATCGAGCGCGGCGGTGAGCAGGCGATCGTGCGCATCGACGGCCAGTACCGCTCTGTCGATGCCATCCAGCAACAAGTGGTGGTGACCAGGGATGGCGGCACGCCCGTCCTCGTGAAGGACGTCGCCACCGTTCGCGAGGGGACCGCCTTCCGCCTCTCCGCGGCGACCGAGGACGGTGCCGGCGAGACCGTCTACGGCATGGTGCAGATGATCGCCGGCGGAAATGCGCACGACGTCGTCGCGCGCGTCGCCGAGCGGCTTCGCGAGATCCAGACCCGCCTTCCCGCGGGCGCCAAGGTCACGCCGTTCTACGACCGCGCCACGCTCGTCGATCGCGTCCTCGCCACGGTCAAGCATTCGCTCCTCGAGGGCGGCGCGGTAGTCATCGTCGTTCTCCTGCTCATGCTCGGCGATTTCTCCGCCGGCCTCGTGGTGGCCACGACCATTCCCATCGCAATGCTCGGGGCATTCGCCTTGATGAACGTGTTCGGGATCACCGGCAACTTGATGAGCCTCGGCGCGATCGACTTCGGTCTCGTGGTCGACGGCGCCGTCGTCGTCGTCGAGGGCGCGCTTGCGACGATGGCCCTCCAGCGCGTCACCGCGGACAAAGCGCTCGTTCACGAGGCGCGAGCGGTCGGGAAGCCGATCGCCTTCGGCGTCTTCATCGTGGGTCTCGTCTACGTGCCGATCCTCCTGCTCGAAGGCGTCGAGGGGAAGATGTTCCGGCCCATGGCCTTCACCGTGCTCTTCGCGCTCGGCACGGCGCTCGTCATGACGTTCACGTGGGTTCCGGCGCTCGCGTCGCTTCTCCTACGCAAGCTGCACGACGAGGAGCCATGGCTGGTGCGGCAGCTCCGGCGTGGCTACGAGCCGATCTTGCAACGCAGCCTCCGTCATCCGGGTATCGCCGCTGCGATTGGCGTGTTCTTGATCGCCGTCGGTGTCGTCGCCGGCTCACAGCGGGGAGTCGAGTTCATCCCACGCCTCGAGGAGGGCGATCTCGTGGTGCAGGTGACGCGTCCACCGAGCGTCTCACTCGCCGAAGCGGTGCGTGGAACCACGATCGTCGAGAAGACGCTGCGTTCGTTTCCAGAGGTCCGTCAGGTGGTGTCGCGAACGGGCAGCCCCGACGTCGCCACCGACATCATGGGCGTCGAGCAGAGCGACATCTTCGTGATGCTGAAGCCCCGAGACGAGTGGGTGACCGCGCACGATCGCGAAGGGCTCGTCGCCCAGCTCGATGCCGCTCTGCGCCGACAGCTACCGGGAACGGGCTTCAGCTTCACGCAGCCGATCGAGATGCGCACGCAAGAGCTCCTCGGCGGCATGAAGAGCGACGTCGGCATCAAGATCTACGGCGACGATCTCGCGATGCTGCGCCGTTTGGCATCGGCCGTGGCGCGCGAGGTCTCGACGATCCCGGGCGCCGCCGACGTCCGCATGGAGCAGTCCTCCGGTCTGCCGCTCGCCACGGTGCGACCGGACCCGTGGAAGGCGGCTCGGCTCGGTGCCTCGGTGGCGGACGTGCGCGGCGCC
>JAXDMI010000978.1:0-4554 GCA_034666145.1 Myxococcales bacterium
GTCGAAGAACCTTCGGCAGTATCTGAAGTGGGCGAAGGTCGACCGAGCCGATCTCTTTGCGGACGACGACGCCCGCAAGCCGCTGACGTTCCACGACCTCCGCTCGTCGTACTGCACCTGGGCGGCGGTGCGCGGCGATAGCCCGCTCACCATCAAGCAGCGCGCGGGTCACGCGACATTCGCGACGACGGAGATCTACATCCGCTTGGCGGAGTCGTTCGCCGACTCGTTCGGCTCTCCGTTCCCCGAGCTACCCGCGACGGCGCTCGGCATCGTCACCGCAAGCGCGGACGAGCCAGGAGGAATATCGGCCGACTATCGGCCTCCGCGCCGAAACTCTTCCGCGGCGCGGCGAGAAACCAGGGTCACTGAGTGGGGCAACCGGGACTTGAACCCGAAACCAATAGATTAAGAGTCTACTGCTCTACCAATTGAGCTATTGCCCCGAGGAGGGACACGCCGTTTACTTTTCGTGCGCCGGCGTGTCAAGGGCGAGCAGCGACGAGATGCGATTCTTCGTCCGTTGTCGCGTGATTCGTTCGGTTCCTCTCCGCTCGCAACCCGCGTCTCGAGCGCCGCGCTAAGCTCCGCGCGCGCCATGTCGGGAGCACCATCATGAAGACCCTCGTGACCGGGGGAGCCGGCTACATCGGCTCCCACATGGTGAAGCTGCTCGTCGAGCGCGGCCATCAGGTGGTGGTCATCGACGACATGTCCGCCGGCCATCGCGATGCCGTGCCTCCCGGCGTTCCCTTCGTCCTCGCCGACGTCGGCTCGCCGGTCGACGTCGGCGCCGTGCTCCGCGACCACCACGTCGAGGCGGTCTTCCACTTCGCCGCGAAGATCCGCGTCGAGCAGTCGGTGTCCGATCCGCGCCTCTACTGGCGGGGCAACGTGTCGGCGACGCTCGGCCTCCTCGACGCCGTGCTCGACGCCGGCACCGTGAAGGCCTTCGTGCAGTCCTCGACGGCCGCCGTCTACGGCAACCCCAACGAGGTGCCGATCGACGAGGAGCATCCCAAGCACCCGACCAGCCCCTACGGCGAGACGAAGCTCGCCGTCGAGCACGCCCTCGCCGCTTACGGTCGCGCCTACGGCCTGCGTTGGGCGGCGCTCCGTTACTTCAACGCGGCCGGTGCCGATCACGAGGCCGGGCTCGGCGAGCGTCACGAGCCGGAGACGCATCTCGTTCCGATCGTGCTCGAAGTCGCGCAAGGAAAGCGCGAATCACTCGCTATTTACGGCACTTCGTGGCCCACCTCGGACGGCACGTGCCTGCGTGACTACGTGCACGTGACCGATCTCTGCGAGGCGCATCTCGCGGCCGTCGAGCATCTCGTTCGTGGCGGCGAGCCCGGCGCGTTCAACCTCGGCTCGGGTCAGGGGAACACCGTCCGCGAGATCGTGGAGGTGGCGCGCACGATCACCGGTCGGCCCATCGCCACGCACGATGCGCCGCCCCGCGCCGGCGATCCGGCCGCGCTCGTCGCGAAGGTGGACCGCGCCGCGAGGGTCCTCGGATGGCGCGCAACGCGCTCCGATCTCACGCGCATCGTGAGCGACGCTTGGGCCTGGAAGCTGCGGGCCGAACAGGGCTAAGAAGGACCCCGCCGAATGCCCCGCCCCGAGGTCTCCCTCGTCATTCCCATCTACAACGAGGAAGAGGTCCTTCCTCAGCTCGATCGGCGTCTCTTGGAGATGCTCGACAAGCTGGGCGTCGACTCCGAGGTGGTGTTCGTCGACGACGGCTCGAAGGATCGCTCGCTCGAGATCCTGCGCGCGATGGTGGCGCGCGAGCCACGCTATCGTGCGATCTCGTTCTCGCGGAACTTCGGCCATCAGCGAGCCATCACGTCGGGAATGGACGCGACGCGTGGCAAGGCCATCGTGATCATGGACGCCGATCTCCAGGATCCGCCCGAGGTGATCGTGGAGATGCTCGCCAAGTGGCGCTCCGGCTACGACGTCGTCTACGGCCGCCGCCGATCGCGTAGCGGTGAGTCGTGGTTCAAGCTCATCACCGCGAAGATCTTCTACCGCCTCTTCGCGGCGATGATCCCGATCGAGGTCCCGCTCGACACCGGTGACTTCCGGCTCATGAGCCGCCGCGTGGTGGTCGCGCTGCGCGAGCTCCGCGAGACGCATCGCTTCGTGCGCGGCCTCGTGGCCTGGGTCGGCTTCAAGCAGACCGCCGTGGAATACGACCGCGCCGCGCGTTTCGCGGGGGAGACGAAGTATCCGCTGCGCAAGATGCTGGCCTTCGCGTTCGACGGGATCATGTCGTTCAGCGTCCTGCCGCTGCGCATGGCGACGTATCTCGGGCTGCTCGTGGGCGCTGCGAGCGTCCTCTACGCCATCAGTGCGATCGTGGCGCATTCGTTCTTCAACGCGACGGTGGCCGGCTGGACCACCACGGTCGTGCTCGTGTCGTTCCTGTTCAGCGTGCAGCTCCTGGTCACGGGCGTGCTCGGCGAATACGTCGGGAAGATCTACGAAGAGGTGAAGTCTCGGCCGCTCTACGTGGTGGCCGAGCGCATCCGTCACAGGCGCCCCCGCAAGCGCGCCGCGACGCAAGACTTCGGCTCGATCGGCGACGTCATCCAGGTCAAGGATCCGGAGCCTCGCGATGGACCTCCGTGAAGCGCAAGACGAGGGAGCGACGCGCCATCCGTGGGAGGTGGCGCGCTTCCAGTTCTTCGAGGAGGTGCTGCGCGGCGCCGAATCGGCGCATCGCGATCGATCGCTGCGGGTCCTCGACGTCGGCTCCGGTGACTCGTGGTTTGCGGCCGCGCTCCTGCCGCGCCTCCCGGAGGGCTCGACGATCGAGTGCTGGGACGCCGGCTACAGCGACGAAGACATCGCGAAGAGCACGCCCGGGATCACGCGCACCGCGAGCAAACCTTCGACGCGCGCCGACGTGTTGCTGCTCCTCGACGTCCTCGAGCACGTCGAGGACGATCGCGGCTTCCTCGATGCGCTCGTTCGCGAGAACACGCACCCAGGCTCCACGGTGCTCGTGAGCGTGCCGGCGTGGAACGCGCTCTTCACCGCGCACGACACGCAGCTGAAGCACTTCCGGCGCTACTCACCGGCATCGGCTGCGGCGCTCGTCGAGGGCGCGGGCCTACGCATCGAGCGGCAAGGCGGCCTCTTCCACTCGCTGCTCGCGCCACGCGGCGTGAGCAAGCTCCTCGAGGTGACACGCGCTGCGCTCGGCCTTCCCGCCGCGCCTCCCGGCAGCGCGGCATGGAGCGGCGGCGCGCTGCAGACGAAGCTCGTGTCGGCGGCGCTGGCCGTCGACAACCGTGCGTCGCACCTCTCCGCGCGCTACGGATTGCAGGTGCCGGGGCTGAGCTGGTGGGCGCTATGCACGACGCGGTGATCGTCGTCCCTTGTTACAACGAAGCGAAGCGGCTCGACGGCGAGCGCTTCCTCGCTCTCTCCGGTGCGCCGGACCTGCGGCTGCTCTTCGTCGACGACGGTTCGACTGACGACACCGGCGCCCTCGTGACCGCGCTCGCGCAGCGCAGCGAAGGTCGCATCGAGCTCATCACGCTCGCGAAGAACTCCGGCAAGGGCGAGGCCGTCCGCAGAGGCCTCGAGCATGCGGCGCGTGCGGGCGCGGGCGCGGGCGCAGGCGCAGCGATCGTCGGCTTCGCGGACTCCGACCTCGCCACGCCTCCGAGCGAGCTGCTCCGTCTCCTGGCCTCCGCGCGAGAGAGCAGCGCCGCCGTCGTGATGGGCTCGCGCGTGGCCCTCGCGGGCACCAGCATCGACCGCAAGGCGAGCCGTCACTATCTCGGACGGGGGTTCGCAACGCTCGCGTCGCTGGTCTTGCGCGCGCGCTTCTACGACACGCAGTGCGGCGCCAAGCTGTTCAGGAACACGGACCTCTTCCGCGCCGCGATCGCCGAGCCCTTTCGTTCGCGGTGGATCTTCGACGTCGAGCTCCTGGGTCGACTGCTCGTGGGCGCCGGCGGATTCCCGGGCCTCGACGCCGCGGATTTCCTCGAGGTGCCCTTGCGACGCTGGTCAGACGTCGCCGGCTCCAAGATCACCGCTTCGTCGTGGGCGCGCGCGGGCATCGACCTCGCGCTCATCGCCGCCGAGCTCGAACGCCGTCGTCGCTGACCGTCGAGTCGCGGAGCGCGCGTCAGGCGCCCGGATTGGTCGCGAGCACCATCTGCTGCGCGCCCAGGATCACGCGGCGGAGCTTCGGCTCGAGCGGGCGCAAGAACGCGAGCGCGCGCGGGAAGAACACGATGTAGTCGGTGCGCACGCTCGTGAACCCCGCCGAGCGCAGCACGCCGCGCGCTTCCCAGGGCCACAGCAAGATCGCGTCGTCGTCGAAGGCGCACGCCGCCACCGCGCGCCGCGTGACCGGGTTCAGGCGGTTGTGCTCGAAGACCACGAGCTGCCCGCCGGGTCGCAAGAGCCCGCGCACGGTGCGCAAGAGGTCGACCCGTGCGGCCGGCGCGACGTGATGGAGCACACCGGAGAGCACGATGGTCGCGAAGTGCGCCTTGGGCAGCGTCTTCGCGTCGTCGTGGAACT
>JAXDMI010000979.1:0-3330 GCA_034666145.1 Myxococcales bacterium
CCTTCGTAGATCACGGTCTCGCTGTTGGCGCGAAGCATCTCGAAGGCCAGGCTGTTCGAGAGCGTCCCGACCTTGTGGCCCTTCAGCGATGCGAGCAGCGACGACGGATCCTTGCTCGCGCCGGCGGCGGCGTTGAACGCGGGAACGTCCGTCGCGCGCACCATCAAGCGCTCGGCAAAGACGTAATACGGGCGAGTGAAGAGGACGCGACCCGTGCGCGCATCGGTCACCTCGAGGCCGTTCATCACGATGTCGAACGTGCCGCGCTCGAGCGACGGCACGAGGTTCGACCAATCGTTCTGCACGAACTCCGATCGCACGCCGAGCTCGCGCGCGATCGCGGCCGCGAGATCGACCTCGAACCCGATCAGGTGACCGGGCTTGCCGGGATCGTCGTAGACGTACGGCTCGCCGCCTTGCGTGTCGCCGCCCCATCGCAAGACCCCCGCCGCACGGATGCGCTCGAGGCCCTTGCCGGCGGGAGTAGGGGAGGGGCAGCCCGTCGACAGCGAGAGAGCGACGGCCAGCGCGGCGACGAACGCGGCGAGCACGAGCGCGGAGACTGCGGTCGCAGCTCGCGGACGCGGTCGTGGCGACTTGCCACGGTCGGGCATGGCTGCTGCCGATCGCAGACGGCTCGCGGACGACCACCGGCGGCTCACCGCGCCGAGTCTAACGTGATCGCTGCGAAAAACCCGGGGATCCACGATCGCGGGGTCCGCAGCGACGTACCGGCTCGGCTGGACACCGAAATTGCATGGGTAGGGAGAGCCCCTACGAGGGCCTGGAAGGAATCGAAGCTTCGTGAAGTACGTGACGGCCTATGCGACCAACGCCCGGCACTCTCGCCAGACACTCCACGACGGCTCGACGCGCGAGAGCCTCGCGAAGGATTGCCGCGACGCGGCGCTCGGCTTCATGTCGGGCGTCGCCGCCGGTTGGGACAAGCTCGACCTTGCGCTATGGCTCACCGGTCCGTATGCGCGCGCCACGCGTCACGGCAAGCGCGGCGAGCGCGTCGCCGCGGTCTCCGGCGATCGCGAGATCACCGAGGACACCATCGAGTCGCTCGTCACGCGCGTGCGCGGTCAGCTCATCGCGTCGCTCGAGAAGGCGGCGCTCGAGTTCGGAACCCTCGACTTCACCGACGAGATCGTCGCGCGCGGTCTCGTGCGCAAAGTGGTCGACGCCGACGGCCGCGACGCGTGGATCCCCGTCGACGCTCAGCGCATGCGCCTTCGCGATCGACTCCGCGCGCTCTTCACCGCGGACTACCTGAACGCGCCCTACACCTACGCCGAGCTGTTCGTCTGCCATCGTTGCGAGGCCGTCGTGTTCGACGAACACGCGAAGGAGGTGGGCATCTGTGGTGCTCACCGCATGAGCACGCGTGCGCCGAGCGATAGCGAAGCGAACGCCACCGACGCGTCGGGCATTCGCCCCGTTCGCGCACCGCGCACGACGCTCGCGCGCGAGGAGTGACTGTCTCGATTCGCAACGATCGTCCGATAATTACGAGCGATTAATCCGCCGGTAAGGCGAGCTCGACAACCGCGCGTTACGTACAGATCGATGACGCGTCTCGCGACCTCCGAGAGCGTGCCGCGCAGTTGCATATTGCAACGCTCGCGCATCGCTGCGGGCGCTCGTCCGTTTGCGAGCGTCGTTGGCGGCGTTGCCGTCGTCGTGGTCCTCCTCACTCCTTCTTCGGCGCGCGCCGACGTCGACTTCCAGCTCGCGGGCACCGCGGGTGCGGCGTGGATGCGATCGCTGCCGGCGCTCACGACCCCGAGCACCACGACCGCCGCGCGCGAAGTGCCCGAAGCGCGCGTGCCGATCGGCGGCTCGCTCACATGGGTGGGCGCCGGGTTCGAGCTCGGCATGACGGTCGACGATCGCATCGTCATCCCGGGCCTCGGCATCGCCGGGTACGGCGCGGTCGGCACCTACGACACCGTCGTCACCTCGGCGGACGGATCGATCGCGCGTGCGCGTCCATGGTCGGCGTACCGGCTCGACATCCTCCTGCCCGGCATCGGCTATCGCTGGAAGCATCGTCGCTACATGTTCGAGGCGGACGTCCGCACCGGCGTTTCCGCCATGTACATGGGCGGCTCGATTGCCGGCGGCGCCGGTGATTCGCCGACGACACTCTCGGCGTTCTCGGGCGTGGTCGAAGCGCGCCTCGAGGCGTGTCGCCGGCTCGATCCCGTCACGCGTGTCTGCTTGCAGGTCGCCCCTCGCATCTACGACTTCGGTTTCATGAACGGCGGAACCCTCGGGCTTCGCGTGGAGTGGGGACGATGACCATGACGATGACCATCGAGAAATCGCGGCGCACGTGGATGGCGACGGCCCTCGCAGCGAGCATGCTGGTGCTCGGCTGCTCGTCGTCGAGCGGCGAGACGGTGAACAGCGTGGCGCAGCGCGCGGAGACGCCGCTGCCGGCGCGCGCGGGCTCGGTGGTCGTCGACGGATGCCTCCTCGATCCCTGGCAGCGCGCGACGCTCGCCGGCCCGGGCGCGAAGCGCGTTCTGCAGGACGTGATCCTGCTCTGCCTCGTGCCGCGGCTCGACGGCACCGTCGGTCCGCGCGATCCCAGCGCGCTCCAGCATCTCGGCGCGCTCATCGCCGATCTCGGGACCGACGGTTACCGCGTGAGCCTCGCCGTCGCGTTCACCGACGAGACGGGACAGCACTACGACGGGCCGCAGACACGCGCGTTCCTCGGCGATTCCGCGTGGCGCGCGCGCTTCCGCGAGACGCTCTTGCCCGCGCTCGCACCCGCTGCGGGCGTCGAGCTCGATCTGCAAGGGCTGCCGAACGAAGCGCGCGATGTCGTCACGGCGTTCGTCACCGAGGTCTCGCAGAGCGTGCGTCCTGGGAAGCGTCTCGGAGTGTTCGTGCCGCCGTCGGTGGCGATTCCCAGCGATCTTCCGGGCGGCGATGCCTTCGCGCGCGCCTTGCTCGCGAAGCAGGTCGATCGCATGCGCATCATGACGCTCGATTTCTCGGACCAAGGACCGGGGCCGACCATCGATCCAGGATGGGCCGCCGATGCCGTGCGCCTCGCCAAGCGCGATGCGCCCAACGTCGACGTCGCGTATCCGCTCTACGGCACCGACTTCGGTCCGCGCGGTCGTCGCTCGACCACGTACCTCGAGGCCGTGGCGATGGCGAACGTCACCGGCGCGGCCATCGAGCACGGGCCCACCACCGCGCCCTTCCTTCGCTACGTCGCATACGGCAACGAGCCCCACGAGCTGTGGTTCGACGATCTCGACTCCACCGGGCGTGCGCTCGCGGCATGGGACTACGACGTGCTGCCCG
>JAXDMI010000980.1:0-3886 GCA_034666145.1 Myxococcales bacterium
CACCCGCGAAGATCGACAAGCGTCTCCAGTACTGGAGCCTCTGATCGACGCTCTCCCGACTTCTACGAGCTGCGCGACGACCGTGGGCGACGACGGTGGGCCGGGGCGGCCCGGGCCGTGCTATAGAGCCGATGCTTTCTTCCACACCCCGCGTTGTCGAAATGGCCGCCGAACCCGCTAGAAAGTCCGATAAGTCCCCGCAATCCAAGGGCTTTGTTCGGCGCCACGCCGGCAAGTTGGTGGCCTCCGCGGTCATCACGGCGGGCATCGTGTTCACGCTCCAGAAGGGCGGCCTGACACTGGTGCCAGAGGGGGGTGACTTCGAGCACGTCCGCTGGTGGACCCTCGGGGTGTACCTCGCGATGGTCGTCGCGATGAGCTACTTCCGCGCCGTCCGGTGGCGGTTCTTGCTCCGCTCGTTCGCCGAGGTGCCGACGCGCCGCGTGCTCGCCGTCTCGTGGATCGGGTTCGCCGCGATCCTCCTGATGCCGTTCCGCATCGGCGAGATCGTCCGCCCGTACATGCTCCGCGAGAAGGGCAAGGTGTCGATGTCCTCTGCGACGGGCACCGTGATGGCAGAGCGCGTCGTCGACGGCCTCTTCCTCAGCATCGTGCTCGCGCTCGCGCTCGTGCTCGTGCCGACCATCCATCCGCTGCCCGAGAAGGTGGTCGGGCTCCCGATCAGCGTGCAGCAAGTGCGCGCGAGCGGCTTCGTGATGCTCGGCGTCTTCACGACCGCGTTCGCCACCATCGCGGTCTTCTATTTCTTCCGCGCATGGGCGCACAAGATGACGCTCGCCGTGTTCGGCATCGTCTCGAAGCGCCTCGCAGAGAAGCTCGCCGGCGTCGCCGAGAAGCTCGCCGCGGGCCTGCACTTCCTCGGGCGCGGCCGTGACGCCGGCGGCTTCCTCTGGGAGACGACGCTCTACTGGGGCCTCAATGCCGGCAGCATGTGGGTCCTCGCGTGGGGCTGCGGCGTCGTGCATGCGGACGGCTCCGCGATCACGTTCGGCGAGGCCTGCGCGCTCATGGGCATGCTGGGCTGCACGATCCTGATCCCCGGTCCGCCGGGTCTGCTCGGCGTCTTCCAGGCCGGCATCTACGCGGGCATGACGATGTACTTCCCGACGCACGTCGTGACCGGCGCGGGCTCGGCCTACGTCTTCTTGATGTACGTCATCCAGCTCGCCTGGACGGTGTTCGCCGCGGGCATCTTCCTCGTCGGCGATCGCAAGGCACTCTCGAAGCTCTCGCACACGCCTGGGCTCGGGGAGGAAGACGCCTCGCCGGGCTCGATCGCCGGCGACATGCTGGGCAGCGAGCCCCCGCCTCCGTCGATCGATCAGCGCTCCGCAGCCAACGGCTGATCGCAACAAACTTGGCCGTTCGACGACGGACCTCGTAGCCCTCGAGCATGCCTCGGAGGATCGTCGTCGTCTCCGTGCTCGCCGCTCTGCTCGCGTTCGGGATCGTCGCCTTGCCCA
The DNA here is from genome assembly GCA_034666145.1 of Myxococcales bacterium. Taxonomy (GTDB): domain Bacteria; phylum Myxococcota_A; class Polyangia; order Polyangiales; family Polyangiaceae; genus Labilithrix. The sequence goes on from JAXDMI010000980.1 coordinate 1,485, forward strand.
GCGCGCCGGCCAACGCCAAGAGCGCGTACGACTCGGCCTACGGCTTCGATCGCACGTGGAACGCCGGCCTGCGCCTCGTTCGCGTCGATCTCGGCCTCAAGGTGACCGAGAAGGACGACGCCAACGGCTACCTGCTCTTCGACTACAAATCGCCGGAGAGCGGCATGAAGGCCGTGCCCGGCTCGATGGAGTTCATCAAGGGCAAGGACGGCGCGGTGCGCGTCGTCGTGCAGATCACGCAGATGCCCGGCTATCACGAGCAGGTGCTCGTCGATCACCTGCAGCGAAAGCTCAGGAACGAGTACGGCGACCCGCCGCGGAAGCCGCCGATGCCGTCCGGCCCGAAGGACGCGGGCCCCGACGGCGACACGCCGTAGACGAGCTCAGGAGCCGGTGAGGCTGCTGGGGGCCGGGTTGGTGCTGGGCACCTTGCCGGGTGCGCCGATACCGGGCGCCGCGGGCTTCGAGGAGCCGCTCCCGACCCCGGTCGTGCCTGCGTCGGCGCAGCAGCGGAAGCCGATCTGGTAGAAGACGAACTGCTCGTAGTGGGCGGTCGTCATCGGACGGCAGCGATCGCGAACCGGGCCCCAGTAGCCGCCCTTGAGGCCGCTCTTGTACGGCATGCCGCTCTCGTTGATGACCCACTCGTCGACGTTGCCCGTCATGTCCATGGCGCCGTACGGGCTGACACACGACTCACGTGAACCGCTGTTCTCGCCCTGCCAGAGACGCGCGACCTCGGCGTCACGCGTGAGCGGGTTGCCCATCGCGACTTCGTTCACGTCCGGATGGGGCTTGTCGATGTTGCACGCCTGCGAGTTGCGCTCGTAGCCGTACGGGTAAGGGAGGCGCTCCTGGCCTTCGCAGGCGAGCGTCCACTCGCTGTCGCCGCAGAGGCGCTTGCCCTGGCCCTTGCACGCGTCGGCCGCCTCGTACCAGGTCTTCATGACGACCGGCTTCTCGCCGAGCTTGTTCGGGTACTCGAACTTGTCGATACAGAAGTGCTTCTTGATGGTCTTGCCCTGGCAGGCGCCGGTGGGCGCGAACTCGGAGCAGCGACGCGGAACCGTCGTCTCGGGGTCCATCCAGCGGATGCACTTCTGCTCGAGGGCCGGGCAGTAGTCGCCGTCCACTTCGACCTGGTTCTCGCCGCAGTTGCCGCTGACGCCGAGGTCGGGCGTCGGGGCCGGAGCCGCGATGCCCTTGAGGCCGGTGTTCGTCGGAAGGACGCTCTTCGCGGCGCTGAGCGAGGCGGTGCCGACGGTCATCGCGGGCGCGAGGACGGCTGCGGGCGGGATGGCCGCGGAGATGTCCCCCGAAGGCTGACCACCGAGGGCCGCGCCCTCGCTGGAAGGCGAGAGCAGGAACACCAACGTGCTGCCGACGAAGAGTAGCGAGCCAATGGTCGAGTGCTTCATGTCCCTGTGTCCGCCTTACTTCCGAGCTGGGTTCCCTACCCCGTCTCGACGGCGGCCTCCTGCCCGCTTCCCTCTGAAGCAAACGGAGAGCCAACGTCTCTCGTACGTCTCGCGCTGCGAAAACCTCCGGGACGCGTCGTCGTTCGAAGACACGAACCCCTCGGTCGTCGCGGTGGATGCGCACGCGAAAACCCGAACCAAGCCCGATTCAAATCGTACAAAGCCCGCGTGATTGCGGTCACCTTTCCTGACATCGAGCGCGAAACGGTTGCATCCGAAGACGCAAATCTGGCCGCGCCATGTTGCCTGCCGCGAAACATCCACCTGTCGGCGGACCGCCATGGTGGTGACAGGGCCGTCACGCGCGTGGCACTCCGCACTGCGTTTCGCCGCCGCGTACGCGCGTCGAAGCCTTCGCTCGCGTACGACGCTGCGCGCTACCTGCGTTCAGCGTGAGCGTGCCGACACAGGATCGCTGCGGGTCCATCGCCGGTCAGAAGGTCCCCAGGCTCGACGCCGATCCCTGCTGCGCAACCGTGTACACAAGCCCCCAATGCCTGTGCCGGCTGCCCCCGCGCGGTGCACGCGCGAACCACTCCGTCGACGCAGGAGACCCCCTCGCCGGCGCAGATCGGGACGCTCGCGAGCTCGGTCGGCGAGAGCGGCCGGAGCAGCAGATCCGGTGGCGTGGCGGCGCAGAGCTGGACGCGAGCGACCTCGGCGACCGCGACCACCTCGAGGCCGTCCTTCAGACAGCCGGTCGCGCAGGTCCCGGCCGGGCTCCACGCGCACTCGCAGCTTCCCGGATGCTCGCGCGGCGCGGTGCACGGTGACGGAACGTGGCCGGCGACCGAGGTCTCGACGCGCCCTTCGGTGCAGCGCGCGAGGCCGTCGGAGCAGTCGGTGCCGCCGAGCTCGAACGACGGCGCGCCGTCGCGAGCAGCGGAGCCACGCGGCCCCTCACCCCCGGCGCCGGGGGACGCG
>JAXDMI010000981.1:0-3468 GCA_034666145.1 Myxococcales bacterium
CCGAGCTCCTTGCGAAGCGTGAGCCCCGTTCCGAGCATGATCGTGCTCACCGCTGGAGCCGACTCGACATCGAGGAGCACGAGCTCGATGGGCCTGTGGCGCAGGAACAGCGCGGCACCGAGGGCGCCTTGCGAGCCCACGACCCCGCCGTGCGCCGTTGCGCCTATCGCCCACCGCGCAGGCGCGAGCAGCGTGTTCGGCTGCGGAGCCGCCGGCGGCGTCGGCGATGGAGCGTCAGCGACCGTCGCGATGGTCGTCGTCGGCGCGACCGCCATGCCATCGCACCAGAGCCTCGCGGCGCCGCGGCGAACGCTGCCTCTGATGCTGAAGCACGCAACGCGCGCGACCTCGTTTGCGCCGGCGGCCGCAGTGATCTGGCGCAGCTCGTCGATGGCGCCTTCGACGAGACTTCGCGTTGCCTCGGCGTCCGCCGTTCGGTCGCGCGCGACACAGGGGTCGCCCTCGCGCTCACCGGCGCCGCGCGCACGCCACCCGCACTCCAGCGCATCGCTCTCGTCGCTGCGCAGCTCGCGCGCCCGCGTGCGCACCTCGCCGATGGCGACGTGCGGCGACGACGACGTCACGGGATCGAGAGGGTCGTCGACCGTCAGCGCCAGCCGGTAGCGTGACTCCGTGGCCAGCAGCGTGAACATGCCGATCGCCTCGGCGTGCACGCGCACGCTCGAAGGACTGAGCGGCGGACCGACCGCCTGAAGCGCCGGCGGAGGCAGGTCTGGATCACGTGCGAAGCGGGATGCGCCGCCGCACGACGGGAGAAGAGCGAGCGCGACGAGCGGAAGAGCAACGCGAAAAGGCGCCGCCGCTTTCACGGGGCGCCTTTCGGAGCGAGGCAGCGAGACGAGACGAGACGCGAGGCAGCCCTCGGGGCTACTTCGCGGCTACTTCGCGGCGGAGGTCTGGACGACCTTCGTGAACGCGGCGGGGTCGACGATGGCCAGGTCCGAGAGGACCTTGCGATCGAGCGCGACGCCCGCGTTCTTGAGGCCGTGCATCAGGCGCGAGTACGACGTGCCGTTGGTACGAGCGGCGGCATTGATGCGCGTGATCCAGAGGCGGCGGAAGTCACGCTTGCGGCGGCGACGGTGAGCGTAGGCATAGACCCACGCCTTCATCACGACTTCTTTGGCGTATGCGTACAGGCGCGAGCGCGCGCTGTGGAAGCCCGAAGCATGCTTCAGGATGCGGTTGCGACGGCGACGAGCCTTGAATCCTCTTTTTGCGCGGGGCATTTTCTATGTCCTCAGCTCAGGCGTACGGAAGGAGGCGCCTGATCTTGCGCTCGTGGGTCTTCGAGATCATGTCGTTGTTGCGCAGCCGGCGCAGACGCTTGCGGGACTTGTTGATCAGTCCGTGGTTACCACCGGACTTGGAGCGACGTACGCGCCCCTTCCCGGTGACCTTGAACCGCTTCGCCGCGGTCTTGTTCGTCTTCATCTTGGGCATGAGGTGCCTTCCTTATCCGCTCCTGCAGGGCCGCTAGACGAAAGCTCTAGCCGTTCCGAGCGCCTGCACGATGCGGGGGTCGCGGGTTATGGCCAACCGCGCCGAAATTGTCAAGACGGGCATGATTCGTGCGGGAAAAAGAGGGCTCCTAGGCGATCTGGCGCTCACGGTCCTGGCGCTCACGGTCCCGCCGCTCGCGTGACCAGCCGCCGGTAGAAGCGCACGCCGTCGGCCAGGGACGCGACCGAGAGGCGCTCGTCCTTGCCGTGGATTCGCTGGATGTCCGCGGCCGTGAGCCGGAACGGCGCGAAGCGGTACACGTCGTCGGCCACCTTGCCGTAGTACCGGCCGTCGGTCGCGCCGAGGACCAGCGACGGCGCCACCACAGTGCCCGGGAACACCTCGCGCACGGTCTCGGCCATCAACCGGAACGCCGGGCTATCGACCCGCGAGACCTTCGACGGCTCCGTCCGCGACCCCGCTTGCGGCTCGATGACGACCCGCGCGTCGTCGAGCACGCGCCGCGCATGCTCGATCACGTCGTCGGTCGTGTCGCCCGGCAAGACGCGGAAGTTCACGGTGGCCGCCGCCATCGCCGGCACCACGTTGTCCTTCACGCCGGCGTGGAACACCGTCACCGCCGTCGTGGTCCGGATCGCGGCGCCCAGCGTCGGCGACTTCGCGAGCATCCGCCGCACGAGCGGTGCCGTGACCCACGTGTTCGCGAGCGCGAGCCTCGGACCGAAGCGCATCTCCGGCGCCGCCCACGCGAAGAACTGCTCCGTCGCGCCGTCGATGCGCGCCGGCATCGGGTTCGCCTGCAGCCGCTCGATGGCGCGCGCGAGCACGGTCAGTGCGTTCTCGGCCGCGGGCGTCGACGAGTGACCGCCAGGAATCGCCACTTTCAAGTCGAGCGACAGGTAGCCCTTCTCCGCGATGCCGATGGCCGCCACCGGCGCCGGCACGTCGGTGACGACTCCCTCGACGAGCGCGCTGCCCTCGTCGAGCGCGAGCTCTGCATGCACGCCTCGCGACGCCAGCGCATCGACGATGCGCGCAGCGCCGTGGAGACCGGAGATCTCCTCGTCTTGACCGAACGCGAGATACACGGTGCGCGCCGGCGCGAAGCCTTCGCCGAGCAGCATCTCCACAGCGGAGAGGATCGCGACGAGCGAGCCCTTGTCGTCGATCGTCCCTCGTCCCCACACGAAGCCGCCTTCGACCACGCCGTCGAACGCGGGATGCGTCCATGCGCTCTCGGTGCCGGGCTCGACCGGCACGACATCCATGTGCGCGCACAGGATGATCGGCTTCGTCGCCGCGTCCGCGCCTTTCCACGTGTAGAGCAGCGAATGGTCGCCGATCACCTCGCGTGTCAGCGCCGCGGTGACCTTGGGGAACGCCGCGGCGAGATCCGCGTGCAGCGCATCGAGCTCGCCGGGCGGCGCCGGCGAGCCGAGCGCGACGGACACCGTCTTCCGCTTCACCATCGTCGCGAGCTTCGCGGCGACGGCGTCTCCGTCGACCGCGACCGGCGCGCGCGGCACCACCACCGGCTGACGCGAGGTCACCGTCTCGGCGCGCAGCACCATGATCACGAGGATCGCGACGAGCAACAGGCCGAGGAGACGCGCGATGCGCCTCAGGCGAGCGCGCAGCTCGGGTCCTCCACTGCTCATGCGCGCTTCATTTCGTGGCGATCGCGACGAAGGCGTCGGCCAGCTTCTTCATCGTCGCTTCGGCCCGTGCGCTCGCCGCTGCGAGCGTCTCGCCCTCGGCAATCGGCTCACGGACGTCGAAGTAGAACTTCGCCTTTGGCTCGGTGCCGCTGGGACGCGCGATGATGCGGCTCCCCGATGCGAGCTCGAACGCGAGCACGTCGCTCTTGGGAAGCGAGAGCGGCTTCGTGCTGCCGTCCTTCGCGATGATCACCTGCGCCTGGTAATCGCGCACGCTCACCACCTGCTGATCGGCCACGCTCCACGGCGGGCTCTTGCGCAGCTT
>JAXDMI010000982.1:0-5864 GCA_034666145.1 Myxococcales bacterium
AGCGATCCATCTTCGACAGCTCGAGGGCGCGATCGATGACGACCGCGATCGAAGCCGGAACATGCGGTGCGAGCGCGCGAATGCTGCGCGGATGGAGCGTCGCGCTCGCCACGAGCTGCTCGTGGAGGGTGGCTGCATCATGCACGTATTTGCCGGTGATGGCCGTGAAGAGCGTGGCGCCGAAGCCCCAGACGTCGGAGCGCGCGTCGACCTCGTCGCGGCGACCCTTCGCCTGCTCGGGCGGCATGAACTCCGGCGTGCCGATGGTCACGCCGGTGCCCGTGGTCTCGGCGCCGCCGTGCACGCCGTGCCCGGAGAGGCTCTTCATGCGAGCGAGCCCGAAGTCGAGCAGCTTCACTTGACCGTCGTTGCAGAGGAAGACGTTGTCCGGCTTCACGTCGCGATGGACGATGCCCTTGTCGTGCGCGGCGCCGAGCGCATCGAGCGCTTGATCGGCGATGACGAGCGCCTCGTCGACGGGCAGCGTGCCGCCGAAACGAATCCTTCGCGTCTCGATGTTCTCTCCCTCGAGGAGCTCGAGGACGAGGAACGCGCAGCCGTCCTCGGTCACGCCGTCGTCCTGCACGTGGACGACGCCCTGATGACCGACGGCGTTCGCGACGTAGCCTTCACGGAGGAAGCGCGCGCGTGTGCCTTCGTCGCGCGAGAGCTGCGTGTGGAGCATCTTGATCGCGACCTTGTGGCCGTTGCGATGCGTCGCGGCATACACCGTGGCCATGCCGCCCGAGCCGATGCGGGCGTCGATGTGCCACTTGCCGTTGATCACGGTGCCGACGCGCGCCGTCATGGACGGGCTCGCACGCCGACCCGAGGCTCCCGACGCCTCGCTCACCTGCTCGTGCCTCCCCTGGCGAAGAATTCGCTGCTCGGAGCGTAGCAGATGCGACGCGCGGCCTAGGCGCTCGGGGCCGACGCGGCCGACGCGATCAGCGCAAACCGGCGCTGCGTTTTGCAGCACCTCGGGCCGAGCCCTCGAGATAGAAGCTGGAACATCCCGGGCCCTTGACCGTGCCGCTGATCGACCCGGTCTTCGAGACGGTGCCCAAAAGGGAGACCATCACGTACCCGTCAGGCTCCTCGATCCAGCGATCGCCGTCGAGGTGCATCGCGCCGGTGCCGGGATCGACCGAGCCATGCATGCGGAAGCTGCCGCTCGCAGGTGCGTGGTCCCCGCCGCCGCCCGGATAATCGAACTCGAAGATCGCCGACACGTCCGTGCCGTCGACGAGATCTTCGATGACGAGCGTGGCCTCGGTGCGCCCTTGCGCGCAGACGTAGTGACCGGCGAAGCGATCGCCGCGATCCAACAGAGCATCGGCGCGGCGCGCCGTGGATGTGCGGGAGCGAGCGTCAGCCGACGTGGTGACCGGCGCAGCGGCGCGCGCGGCGACGTCGGCGCTCACCATCGGCGCTTCGACGAGCGTGTTCGAAGATGCGCATCCGGTCGCGAGCACGCCGCACGCGAACGACGCGATCACCAGCCCGACGCGCCCGACGCGATTCAGTTGACGACTTCGCTCGGCGAGCCGGCGGGCGCGTTGCCGTCCGTCGCTTGGCGGGCTTCGGCCTCGCGCTCCGCGGCGACCTGCTCGTGCTCCTCGCGGAGGACGCGCTCGACCTCGTCGGACATCTGGAAGCGCACCATCTTCGACCACTTGACGAGGTCGGCGCGGAGCGACCAGAGCGGATGCTTGAACGACGCGGGCTTGTTGCCCTCGACGAAGAAGTGACTGATCCACGCCGGCCCGTAGCCGACGACCGGAGCGACCGCGAGCAGCCAGCGCCGCTTCGTGAGGAGGCCGCCGGCGAGACACGCCATCGCTCCTGTCGTGCCGATGAAGTGCAGGATGCGCGTCGTCTTCTTCTGATGCTCCTTCACGTAGAAGGGCCAGAACTCATCGAAGGTACGAAAATCCTGCTCGCTCATGGGTCACCTCGCCGCGAAAGAGGTGACAAGCATGGCCGCCGGACGTGATCTTGTCCAGCGGCCCTTACGTGGCGAAATCGCTCACTCTCCCGGCGTCAGGATGATGGGGTAGGTGACGGTCGCGATACCGCCCTCGGGCATCGGGAACGAGAGCGCGTTGAACGAGCGCACGACGCACGCCACGACCTTCTGGTCCGGAAGATCCGAGCCCGCGTCCGACGACTGCATCACTGCGCCGTCGCGACCGATGACGAACTTCGTCGAGATGCGGCCCGAGAGGCCCGGGTTGCCGCGGAGGCCCGCCTCGTAGCAGAGCCGGAAGCGACCGAAGTTCTGGCGAACGATGCGCTGGATGACCTCGGCCGGTAGGCGGCCGTTCGATTCGGTGACGCCGGTGCGCATCTTCGGCGCGACCGCGGTGTGGCCGGTGCCGCCGGGGCCGTGACCGATGCCGATGCCGCTCTTGTCGCCGGGGCCGATGCCGGAGGGGCCGGTGCCGCCGCCGCCGCCGCCGATCGTGCTCACGTGATCGAGCCCGACGCCTGCGCCGGGGCCGCCGCCGCCTTCACCCGTGCCCCAGAGGCCGAGCCCGGTTCCGGTGGCATCGCCGATCTCGGGGCTGAACATGTCGCCCATCGCCGACTTCACGGACGAGCCCTGCACGGGATCCTTCATCCACGGCGAAGAGGGCGCGTCGGCATCGACGAGCGTTGCGGAGGCGAGGAGGCCGGCCATGCCGAACTCTCGCGCGACCTGGAGCTCCTCCTTGCGCGAGAGCTGCGACTTGGCCTCGTTGCCCTTGATCGCGATGTGGCCGGGCTTGTCGACGTGGCGGTCGGTGCCGGCCGCGCCTTCGGGGCCCTGATGACGCTCGCCGGTGCTGCCGCCGCCCGCGGGATCGCTCGCGTCGCTGGCGGGCTTCGGCTCCTGCTCGGTCTCGCGCAGCGCGGACGCGTTGAGGTACTTCTGCATCATCATCATCTGATCGCGGTCGATGGCGTCGTTGTCGTTGGTGTCCATCTTGGGCATGAACATCGCGAGCGAAGCGACGATGGCCGCGTGACCGAGGAACGAGAGGCCGATGAAGCCGGTGGCGCCGCCGGCAAGCGTCGCGAGGAAGCCGATGGGCGCGACCTTTCCCGCGCGCACGGTGCCGATCTCGAAGGTGATGGGCTCGCCGGTCGTGCCGTCGGCGCGCTCGGCGCCGACCTCGAGGGTCACCGACATGCCGTACGCGAGCGGGATCTCGAACGCGCCCGGGAGCTCGCTCGACGCGTGCATCGCATGGCGCGACGCCATCGACGCGAACGTCTCGCTCGCGCCGTCCTTCATCGCAACGTGACCACGAGCGCCGCGCGGAACGACGACGTACGTTCCGCCGCCGCGAGCGACGACGATGGGCGCACGAGACGCGCCGAGCACGTCCTCGGGGAGCGCGAGGTCGGCGTCGTCACCGACGTAGAAGCCCTTGCCGTTCGCGAGGTGCTTCACCGCGAGGATCTGGTTGCCCCAGCGCACGGTCACTTCGACGGCGTCGACGTGCGACTCGACCTCGTCCGCGGGGACGGGCGGGCCGTTCTTCACCAGCGCGAACGACGCTTCCTGCTCCGCGGCGTCGACGAGCGTGTCGTCCGCGAAGGCCTCGCGAGCCGGCAGGAAGACGTTGGAGAGGTCGAAACGGGGTGCGAAGGCGTGGGTGGTCATGGCTTTTCGGCGGCGTCCGGAGGACGCGTGGCAGGGGTTGCGTTGTCGACGATCGATTCGGCGCTCAGCCCTGTTTTCCAGGGCTGTCAGCGTTCCCGCATCGTGTCTCGCCGTGATTGACAGGGCCGCCGGCGAAAGGTTCCCGGCGAGGGTCCCGGAACCTGCGTCACCCCATTGGATGACGGGCCCAAGGCGCCTCTATTTTAGTGTTGCCTAACTTACGTGCACGCTTATATTAGGCGCCATGCAAACGTTCAGCGTCCTCGCCGATCACACGCGACGCCGCATCGTCGAGCTCCTCGCGACCGGCGACATGGTGGCGGGCGAGATCCACAGCCACTTCCGCGTCACGGGTCCCGCGGTCTCGCAGCACCTCAAGGTCCTGCGCGACGCGAAGCTCGTGCGCGTGAAGGTCGATGCGCAGCGCCGGGTCTACTCACTCGACCCGCGCGGCCTCGACGAGCTCGAAGAGTGGCTGCTCGGCATCCGCAAATTCTGGAACCAGCGTCTCGATGCGCTCGAGCGCGCGCTCGCCTCCGACAAGAAGACCACCGACAAGAAGGCCACCGACAACAAGAAGAGGAAGTCATGAACGCGAAGAACGACGCGAAGAAGAACGGAGTCCTCGTCGAACCGACCATCCTGCGCTTCGAGCGCCTGCTGCCCGGCCCCATCGACCGGGTCTGGGAGTACCTGACGCGACCGGAGCTGCTCACGACGTGGCTCAGCGTGGCCGCCGCCATCGACGTGCGCGAGGGCGGCAAGGTGGACCTCACGATGGACCACGGCAAGAAGGGGCAGCTGGACAGCGTGAAGGACAAGCTCGTCGACGCGGACAAGATCACGCCCAAGGTCCACGGCACCGTGACGCGCGTCGTGCCTGGACGCGCCATCGCGTACACGTGGGAGGACGCCATGTCCGATCCCGCAGCCCCGCTCAGCGGGAAGTCCGAGGTCACGTTCGAGCTCGAGCCGCGCGGCGAGGACGTGCTGCTCACCCTCACGCATCGCCGCATCATCCCCAAGTTCGCGCCGCAGTCCCTCGGTGGCTGGCACACGCTGCTCGACATCCTCGAGGCGAGGACGCGCGGCGAGCCGATCTTCGACTTCTTCGATCGCTTCGAGGAGAACCTGAAGCGCTACGAGGCGGTCGGCTGATCGTGGCCGACGTGACGCAGCCGCTACGGAAGATCATCCTCGGCGACAACCTGGAAGCGCTCGCCACGCTTCCGGATGCCTTCGCATCGGTGATCTACGTCGACCCGCCCTTCAACACCGGCAAGGTGCAGAAGCGCAATCGCATCAAGACGACCGCGACGACCGACCCGACGAGCGCCGGCGATCGCGGCGGGTTCGGCGGCCGTCGTTACGACGTCGAGCGCGTCGCGAGCAGCGGCACGTACGCCGACTCCTACGAGGACTTCGAGGCGTTCCTCATGCCGCGCATCGAAGCCTCGCTGCGCTGCCTCACGAAGAACGGCTCGCTCTTCGTGCATCTCGATTATCGCGAGGTGCACTACATCAAGGTCGCGCTCGATCGCTTGCTCGGGCGCGACCGCTTCGTGAACGAGATCATCTGGGCGTACGATTACGGCGGGCGGCCCAAGAATCGTTGGCCCGCGAAGCACGACACCATCCTCTGGTACGTGCACGATCCGGACGACTACGTCTTCGACTTCGACGCCATCGATCGCATCCCGTACATGGCGCCCGACCTCGTGGGTCAAGAGAAGGCCGAGCGCGGCAAGACGCCGACGGACGTATGGTGGCACACCATCGTCCCCACCAACGGCCGTGAGAAGACCGGCTATCCGACGCAGAAGCCGCTGGGCGTCCTCGCGCGGCTGCTCAAGGTGCATTCACGCGCGGGCGACGTGGTCCTCGATTTCTTCGCGGGCAGCGGCACCACCGGAGAGGCGGCCGCCAGGAACGACCGCGGCTTCGTGCTCGTCGATCACAATCCCGAGGCCGTGGCCATAGCGGCGAAGCGGCTCGCCGCCTACGAGCCCGAGCTCGTCGGGTTCACGGCCGACTGATCGCGCTGATCTCGACGCGGCCGTACACGTACGTGACGTCGCGGCCGAACGTGCCCGCCGGATCGAGGCCGCGAATGCGGAGGTGCCTTGCGTCGCCGATGCGCGCGACATCGGGGAGCGCAGATGCCTGACCGATATCGGCGGAGCTGACCAGCGTGGCCCGGCCGTCGAGCGTG
>JAXDMI010000983.1:0-9481 GCA_034666145.1 Myxococcales bacterium
GCGCAGTGGGATGGTGGCATGCTCGGCGGGCGGGAGGCGCGACCGGGAATCGGCGGCTTCGTGGGGGCGACGCACGTGCTCGTCGGGTTCCTCTTTCTCGCCGGGGTGATCAGCGGCCGATGGCCACCTCCGGAGATCGCCTTTCAGCGCAACCCGCTACGAGTCAATCTGCGACGCGACCGCGGAGAACAACGTGCGCGCAAACAGCCTTTAGCGTCCGCGTCCGCGTCCGCGTCGTAGCTCGAGCGCTCCACATGGCACGAGCGCTGCACCCGAGCACCGCTCATGAGCGCTCGACGAATCGCAGCTTTGGTTTCTGCGACCTTGGTGCTCACAGCAGCCTGCGGCGGGCGACCGAAGACGGCGCAGACGCAGACGCTCGCAGGCAGCGCAACGAACGCAACGAACGCAACGAACGCAACGACCCCGACGAACGCGACGAGCGCAACGACTGCGAAGGGCCGCCCGCCGGCGCTCCCGCCGCCGGGGCCGCTGTCTCTTCCGAGGTCGCCCCATCAAGTCGGCTTGCCGGTGAAGCTCACGAAGGAGGCGATCCCGTCCGACAACCCACAGACTCCGGACAAGATCGCGCTCGGTCACCGGCTCTTCTTCGATCCGCGCCTGTCCGTCGACGGGACGGTCGCTTGCGCGAGCTGCCACGACCCACGGCTCGCGTTCACCGACGCTCGGCCCACGTCGATCGGTGTCGAGGGACGCATGGGTCAGCGCAACTCGCCGACGATCCTGAACGCGCTCTACAACGCGACGCAGTTCTGGGACGGTCGCGTGACCACGCTCGAGCAACAGGCGGCGCTTCCCATCGTCAACCCCGTCGAGATGGGCCAGCCCTCGGACGACGCTGCGGTGGCCGCGATCGCGAGTGACCCGACGTACCGAGATGCTTTCCAGTCCGCTTTCGCTCGTGCGCCCAACGCTGCTGACCTCGAGCGCGCGATCGCCTCGTACGAGAGGACGCAGATCGCGTTCGACTCGCCGTTCGATCACTACATCGCCGGCGAGAAGAGCGCCGTCGGTGACGACGCCAAGCGCGGTTGGGAGCTGTTCAACACGCGGGCTCGCTGCAACAAGTGCCACGCGCTGACGGACACCAAGCGGGACACCACCAATTTCATCGACAAGGACTTCCACAACATCGGCGTCCTCATCGTGCGTCACGACGTCGTCGGGCTGGCGCACCGGGCCGAACGGCTCGTCGCATCGGGCGACGCTGCAGCAATCGACCGGGCCGCCATCGAGACGGACATGTCCGCGCTCGGCCGCTTTCTCGTGACCAAGAAGCAAGCCGATATCGCCTCGTTCAAGACGCCGAACATCCGCAACGTGCTCGTGACGGCGCCATACTTCCACGACGGCTCGCATCCGACGCTGTGGGACGTCATGGACCACTACAACAAGGGCGCCGGCCTCCAGGACCCCTGGCTCGATGAGGACATGCAACCGCTCGCGCTCAGCGAGAAGGAGATCGACGACGTCGTCGCCTTCATGGCGTCGCTGACGAGCCCCGAGTACGCGGAGCTCGGGCGAACGGAGCTCGCGCGCCAAACCGAGCTGGCACGGGTGATCCGTCCGCAGCGCGACACGAAGCGAGCGTTCGGTCCGAAGCCGGTGCAGCCGAAGCCGCCGCCCCGCTGACGATGTTGACAGGCTGAAGCCCACTGTCACACTCCGAGACCGGCGTGCGACAGGGCCACGTGACGACGAAACCGAGCTCTCTTGCCGTGGGGGTCGCCGCCGTGCTCGCGGCGTCGGCGAGCATTTCGTGCGTGGTGTGCCCCCATGCGGCGTCGCCTCGGGGATGGAAGAACGGTCTGCCCGACCGCGGTCGACCTCACGTCGCCGTGCTGAGCGGCGAGATGCCGGGTCCGTTCCGCGACGTCGCACGTCACTCGTGGGTCATCGCCAGCAGCGGCGATCGCCAGGGCGCAAGTCATTGGCGGCGCTACGAGTGGCTCGGCGACGCGGGCGCGAGCGATACCGACAATCCGTTCGACTATTTCGGTAACGGCGAGGTCGCGATCCATGGCGTCATCACCGATGATCCGGAGAGGATCGCGACCATGATCGCGTGCCTCGAGCGCGAGACGAAGAGCTACCACGAGGCCAACTGCGGGTGCTGGCCCGGACCGAACAGCAACACGTTCGCCGACGGTCTCATTCGCGCCTGCGGGTTGGGCATCGAGCTGCCGGCGACCGCCGTTGGCAGGGACTATCGCGGCCCCATCGGCGTCTCGACGACGGAAGGGAAGACCGGTGTCCAGCTCGAGACGTGGCTCGGCGGCGCCAAGATCGGCCTGAAAGAGGGCATCGGCGCCGACCTCGCGGGCTTGTCGCTGGGCCTCCATTTCTGGCCGCCCGGGATCGAGGTGCCGGTCAATCCCGGACGCATCGGTGTCGATACGAGCGTGCATCATCCGCCCGATCCGACGATCCCGGACGTGCTCGCGTGGACGCCGGACGAACACGTCGAGCATCAGCTCGGCGCGGCGAGCCTCGCGATGGTCGCTGCGTACGATCGTATCGCCGACAGCTCGCTCGCCTCCGGCCTCTCCGATCGCACGACGGTCGGTCTGCGTGGAAATGCCGTGCTCGGCAAGACAGTGGGCTACGCGTTCGGCTTCGATCTCGGGCTCGGCGCCGCCGCTCCGCTCGGCTTCGCGTACGACGCGCATCTCCTTCCCGCGGGCATCGGTGTCGTGCTCGGCGATGCCGGGTTCGTCGCGGTCACGAGCGGCATCGGCACATCGGGTGTGTCGTCGACCGTACGCGGCGCGCTCGAGCTCCCCCAGGAGCTGCGCGTCGAAGTGGACGTCGCACGTGTCGCGAGGCTCGGCTTGCGCGGCGGGATGGTGGTGGTGCCCGACGCCGAGGATCGAAAGACGGTCGAGACGTTCGTCGGCGCGACGACGCGCCTCGGAACGCGCGCATCCGGTCGGTTCGCGTCGAAGCCAGGCAGCGGCGCCGCGAGCGGCGGCTTCTTCCTCGGTCTCGAGCGCCGCGAGATCGCGCGCTCGTACTTGCTCGGGGCATCGTTCGGATACGAGATCGGATTCGGCGGATGATCGCGCGACGTTTTACGCCGCATGCCGTCGTGATCGCCCTCGCGGCGTGCGCTGCGGCGCGCCTCTACATCGTGCGCTGAGCTCAGGCCGCGTGCTGCTTCGCACGTCTGTGACGAGGTGCGCCTCGGACGTGTGCGACCGGCGGACCGCCCTTCCGCTCGCCGCGGTCACGACCACCGCGTTGCTCGAGGTCACCCTCTTGGATCGAGCGACGTGCGCCGTCGCTCCGCTCACCAGGATTCTTGATGAGCCTTGCGTGGCGTCCACGTGCGGGCGGCGGCTGCTGCATTGCGGCCTCCTGTTCGCGCTTGTTCACGTGCCGCTTCAACGTCGACCGCTTCGCTCGCGTCTTGGCCCGAGCGTTCGCCCCCGCTTTCTTTGCCATGCTGACCTCCGGGAAAAAGGCGTCGCAAGGACCGTGCGCGCCGGACGGCACGAAGAGGCTCGAACGCCTCGCCGACCTGCGCTTCAGCTGACAATCCGTCTCAGCGCCAGACCACCCAGCGCGACCGCCATCGCGACGCCGGCCATCGCGCTCATGGTCGGACTCGGAAGGTAGCGAGCGGCGGAGACCGCCGGAGCGGGCGGTGCATCGGCTTGCGGTGACGACTCGTTTGCCGTCGAGGCCCCCGCCAGAGCGCCGGATGCCGCCGCCGAAGCGCCCGCGGCGAACAGCTCGATGACGGCCGGGACCAGCACAGGCAGATCCTGCGGGCCTCGGCTCGAGATCAGATTGCCGTCGCGCACGAGAGGCTCGTTACGCCAGATACCGCCGGCGTTGACGATGTCGTCGCGAACCCCGGGCCACGACGCGAGCCGTCGGCCCTTCACGATGCCGGCCGAGACGAGCACCCACGGACCATGGCAAAGGGTCGCGATCGGTTTGTTCGCTTCGTCGAACGCTCGCACGAAGGCCCGGGCCTCGCGGCTCTGGCGTACGAAGTCCGGCCCGACGAAGCCGCCGACCACGAACACCGCATCATAGTCCTCGGCGCGCGCATCGAAGACTGTGCGGTCTACCCTCACCGTGCGCGTCGGCTCGGTCAGGTTCATGCCGCGAATCCGTCGCCCGCGAGGATCGCGACTCTCTTGCCGTCTAGCTTCATGGGTTCGAGCTTCATTGGTTTGCAAGCCTCCGCTCGGAGCGGTTGCAAACGAGAGGCCTGTCGTCACGCGTGAGTGAAATGCGGCGAGGAGGTCGTCGATCGGGCCCCGATGAACGTCCGACTCGCGGGCGGAGGAAGCGTGAGGCGGCGCGACTTTCGCTGGCGCAAGTGGATGCGAGCTCGACGGTCGATGCTCGAGCGGAAAGTCCCGTCGTCCACTCGACGAGCAGCGTCTCGTCCTCCTCGAGCGAACACCTCCGGCGCCGCTGCCAACCGAGTACCGCGCGTTCCTCATCGCGCTCAACGGAGCTCGATTTTCGGATGGTGAGGCCTAATCTCCGCGTCGGATCAGCGGACCGTCGTAGTGTTTCGCGACCGGAACGATCGGGCAGCCACGAAGTCTCTCCACCACGGCCGCCGCCTCCCTCCCTGCGAGCGAGTCACAAATCGCGTAGAGCCCGCGACTGCCTTCTTCCAGCTCGTTGTGTCTCTCCCCCGCGCTTCAGTCGCGCGAGCGGGAGCAGGATCTTCTCCTCCATGGCGATGTGGCGGAGCAGTCGTTCGCGAAACTCGGCGTACGCCTCTCGGTCGACGTTGCCGTTCTCGTGATCGGCACGCCGGAGGAGCGCGTCCAGCGCCGTATGGTCCTCCGTCATGAACGTCTCGATGGGACCAATCATCCTGAGAAGCCCTCCACGAAGCATGCCGCCACCACCCATGACACGACATCGAATGCTTCGACCACCATCAGTGCATTCTGCTCTCTGGCTTGCGCCGCTCAGCGGCGCGGCGCCGGCGGGCATTCATCTCGGGCGACTCCTTCACTGCCATCCCGATGAGGCGCATGCCTTCAGCGAAGTGCTTCGCGCCGATCTCGATGAGATCGCGATTCGGCATCCCGACGTCCGGGAAGCCTCGATCGTTCTCCGGCACCTTCCCCCAGTTCGCGAAGAGCCTTCCCCATGGGCTCTCGATGATGGGGGCCATGTTCTCTCGCGCGAAGCGCGGGTACCAAAACATGTCGTGATAGACGACGCTCGCGACGTACGCCCACGGCGCGAGCCACGTCTTGAGCGACCACTCGACGGGCTTCTTCAGCGGGCCCCAATAGATGCGGTGCTGGTTCTTCGAGGCGAAGGTCAGGGCCTTGTAGGGGCCGTCGAAGTGCCAGTTCTCCTTGCCGGCATCCACGTCGCCGACGAGCTCGATGTCGCGCGGATCGCCGACGCCGAGTCCTTGCTCGTGCGCGAGGCGAACGAACTTGCAGTCGGTCATCGGGTCGAAGCCCATCAGCTTCGCCGCGACGGAGTCGATCGCGACCTGGTCGTCCGAGGCGAGGATCACGTTTTTCACATGCGGGATCATGCAGCGCGGACCGGGCCCGTCGCCGGCGAAGGTCCCGTCCATCACCGCGAAGATCCCGCGATGGATCTTCTTCTGGATCATGAGCAGATCGACGAGCGTCTCGCTGATGACGGGATGCGTCCAATGGCGGTGCTCGTTGAGCAGGCCGCCGAACGCGTTCTTCATCGCGCCCGTGGTGGTGGTGAAGACGTGCGTCTTCATCGTCGGCAGATGGATGATGTTCTCGCCGATGAATCGCTTCGGGATGGAGAAGCCCTTCGGAAAGACCTCGTTCAGGCAGAGGAACTTCTTCGCGAGATCGCCCACGGCTTCGCGGACGTTGATCCACTCTTCGCCTTCGTAGAGATGGACGTTGCGGATGCCGTACTTCTGGACGACGTCGAGCTGCTTGTTCTCGCGCTCGCCGAGATGCGCGTCGATGACGACGGTGCGGTTGTGGCACGCGTGGATGAGCTCCTTGGAGTAGCCGTCCTCCAGCATGGCGTGGATGACGCCGTCCAACTGCCAAGGCACCGTCGACGAGCCGGGATAGAAGAAATGCCAGGAGATGTTCACCTTGAGCCCGGTATCGGCGCTCTTGTCGACGTACTCCTGGTACTTCGCGAGGTTCATGAGCCGGTGATAGTCCTCGCGGACCGTCTCCGGCTTCGTGCGAAGGATGGCGACGCGGGCTTTCGGCATGGAGGTCTTCGACACGTAAGGCGAGCAGCGCTCTGCGGACAGGCGGCTTTTCGTCGACACACTGTTCGGCGATCAGAACAATCCGGGTTTCTGGTACGTCACTCGACATGCGCGCGAACCCCGACGACATCCTCGGCATGGCGTTCTTCGCGCGCGTCGTGGAGGCGCGTTCGTTCAGCGACGCCGCGCGCTCACTCGGCGTGTCGAAGTCCGCCGTCAGCGTCAGGGTCGCGCGCCTCGAAGAGCGATTGGGCGTCCGCCTGCTCCATCGAACGACGCGTCGCCTCGCTCTGACCGCGGACGGCGTGCGGCTCTATGAACGCTGCGCACGCGTCGCCGCCGCCGCGGACGAGGCCGCGGAGGTCGCCGCCGGAGCAAGCGGCATTGCACGTGGAGCGCTGCGCGTGCATGCGTCGCCGGCGTTTGCGCAGCTCTGGCTCACGCGAGCCATCGGCGATTTCGTGCTCGCGCATCCCGAGGTGCGGATCGATCTACGTCTCGGCGATCGCGTTCCTGATCTCGCCGCCGACGGTCTGGATGTCTCGGTCGTCATCGTGCGAAGGCTCGCCGACTCGCCGTTCCTCGCGAAGAAGCTGGCCACCGCGCGCGTCGTGACCTGTGCGGCGCCCAGCTATCTCCGTCGCAAAGGGATCCCGTTCAGACCTCAGGACCTCGTGCTCCATCAATGTCTGGCTCACTCCGTCGTCCAGTACGAGGACTGGCAATTCGAGACCGAAGAGGGGCCCGTCGCGATGAGGGCGGTCGCGAAGATCGTCGTCGACGAGCGTGGTTTCTTGCGGGAAGCAGCCGTGAGCGGGCAGGGGATCGTGATGCTTCCGGACGTGCTCGTCTTCGACGATCTCGCGAGCGGTCGACTACAGCTCGTCCTCGAGGAGTTCCAGAGCATCGAGCTCACGGTGAATGCTCTTCACGCGCAAGGGCGGCACACGCCGGCGAGCGTGCGGGCGTTCCTCGACCATCTCGGCGCGCATTTTCGCCGTCCGCCCTGGGAAGGTGCGTCGTCTCGGCCTTCGCCCGCGCGCCGCGCGCGTCGCGCGCGTCGAAGCGAGGGGAGCGCGATCCCGATGACCGAGCAAGACGCGCACCGTCTCGATGCCGTGGCGAAGCTCTATGCAGACGTCGACGAAGAAGGTGTCCGGCGACTTCGGAGAGTGCTCGCTCGCTGCAAGCTCACGGTTGCGTCCAGGATCTCGCCGCGCATCGTGACGATGAGATCGCGGGTGATGTGCCGCGACGGAGCGGGACGCGAGCGCGAGCTCGCGTTGGTGTACCCGTGGGACGCCGCGGGGGATCGCGTCTCGGTCCTCGGCGCAAGCGGCTGCGCGCTGCTGGGCGCTTCGATCGGCACGAGCTTCGATCACGTCGGTACCGAGCTCACGATCGCGTCCATCCCGTATCAGCCCGAAGCGGCCGGCGATCATCGACTCTGAGCGCGAGGCCGAGGTAGAGGCATCGCGCGGCACGCCGCGTGCTCCGCCCCGGAGCGAGGTCGCGTCATGATCCGCAAGCTCCCGTCCGGACAATATCGGCTGTACTCGCGCAAAAAGAACCCGAAGACGGGGCATCGACGGAACCTCGGGACGTTTCCCTCGCGCGAGGCCGCCGAGAAGCACGAGCGAGCCGTGCAGTACTTCAAGCGCCACTGAGTCGCGCCGTGCCTCACCGTGAGGCAGGGAAGGGGATGGAGCGATGCCGACGTCATCCGCAGCCAAGTCGTCAGCCAAAGCCAAGTCAGCCAAGTCAGGCAAGTCAGCCACGTCAGCCAAGTCAGCCAAACCGAAGCGGTGGACCCGCCGCGTGACGGAGAGCAGCGACGCGCTGGACCTCGAGCAAGGCGTCTTCCGGAAGCAGAGCGCTCGCGCCATCGCCAGCTCGCTCAAGCGCTCCGCGGAGCGCAGCACGCGGCGGAAGGCCGAGCCCTTTCGCTCGGCGATGTCGATGCTCGTCTTCTACATCAACCGCGCCGGCAAGGTGCTGACCGCCTCACGGCGACGCACCCTCGAGCGCGCGAAGGACGAGCTGCGAGCGCTCTTCGGTCGAGCACGGCGCCCGCACCCTTCACGGTGATCCGATCGAAGCGCGCTCAGTAATGATCGCCCTTCACCGTGACGGCAAACGGCGCGATGTGCGTGAGCGGCGCGGGCCGACCGTTGATCGTCGTACCGCCCGCGTGGAGCGCTCTCGTCATCTCGAGCAAGTCGGCGGGGAAATTCAGCTTCGGTTTGGTGAGCGCATCGAGCGCCGACGTCTGCTCGGGCGTGAG
This sequence comes from Myxococcales bacterium, assembly GCA_034666145.1. Classification (GTDB taxonomy): domain Bacteria; phylum Myxococcota_A; class Polyangia; order Polyangiales; family Polyangiaceae; genus Labilithrix. The sequence goes on from JAXDMI010000983.1 coordinate 8,517, forward strand.
CTTCACCTCGAGTGCCTTCAGGTTGTCGTCGAGCTGCGCGAGGGTGCGCGCTCCGACGATCGTGGACGTCACTCCCGGACGCGCCTGCACCCAGGCGAGCGCGACGCGTGCGACGGTGGTGTCGAGCTCCTTCGCGGTCCGTTCGAGCTCGTCGATCACCGCGTAGCTCTTCTCCTCGAGAAGGCTCGCCGTCCATTGCCGTCCCCCGGGGGTGACGGTACCTGCGTTCTTCCGCGTGTACTTGCCGCTCAGGAGTCCGCCCTTCAAGGGTGACCACGGCGTCATGCCGAGCCCGAGCTCCTGGGCCATGGGCGCGAGCTCGCCTTCGATCGTGCGCTCGAGGAGCGAGTACTCGACCTGGAGCCCGATGAACGGCGACCATCCGCGGAAATGCGCGATGAGCTGCGCCTGCGCGACCTTCCACGCGGGCGTGTCGGAAACGCCGATGTAGCGGACCTTTCCCGTCTGGACGAGGTCGTGCAGCGCCGCCATCGTCTCCTCGATCGGCGTCAGCGCGTCCCAGTTGTGCAACCAGTAGAGATCGATGTAGTCGGTGCGCAGTCGGCGCAGTGATTGCTCACACGCAGCGACGATCGACTTGCGACTCGAGCCGCCACCGTTGGGATCGCCGACGTACAGGTTCCCGCTGAACTTCGTGGCGAGCACCACCCGGTCGCGCTTCTCGCGGTCGTGGCTCAGGTGGTCGCCAATGATCTTCTCCGAGTGTCCCTTGGTGTAGAAGTTCGCCGTGTCGATGAAGTTGCCTCCCAGCTCGATGTAGCGGTCGAGGATCGCTTCGGAGTCCTTGACGCTGCTCCCCCAGCCGAGGTCTTCTCCGAACGTCATGGCTCCGAGGCAAAATGGGCTCACGCGCAGACCTGAGCGACCGAGCGTGACGTAGTTATCGAGCGGCATCGCATCTTCTCCCGAGATGGTTCCGTCTGGAACAGTTCAATATTGAACTA
>JAXDMI010000984.1:0-3107 GCA_034666145.1 Myxococcales bacterium
TGACCCTCGGTCATTTCAGGGGGAAATGACCCTGGGTCGGGAGGGGGTTGACACGGCGCGTTAGTGCGTCATCTTGTGACGCGACGCGTTAGCTCGGGCTCGCTTCGAGTCGGGATGCGCGCCGGAGGACGTCATGAGCAAGCACAAGGAAAAGACCGCGGCCGCCACCGAGACGAAGGCGCCCGCCACCGAAGCGACCGCCATCGCGACCACCGCGACGGACGCGTCGGCCACCAAGAAGCCGGAGTCGATCGTCGACGAGGTCTTCGACACCGTGACCGCATGGGCCGCGAAGAGCCTCGTCGTCGCGAAGCGCGGGCTCGAGGCAAGCGCGCGCTGGCTCGATGCGCGCGCGAAGATCGTCGGCGAGCTCGCCACCAAGCTCCAGACCTGATCCGCCCGGATCACTCCGACCGCTGCGGCTCGCCCTCGGGGAGGAGCGCGACGAACGCGTCGCGCGCCTCGTCGACACGGCCCGCGTCGCGACCGTCGAACGTCAGCTTCGTGCGGTACGTCGGGTCCTGCCATTTCGGGTAGGACCCGACGCCGACGTCCGGAAATTGCGCCACGATGGCGTCGAGCAGCGGCTTCAGATCGCCTTCGTCCATCTTCGTGAAGACGGCGCGCGAGACGAAGCTCGTTCCGGAGCCGATGCGCCCGACCACCACCGGCAGCTTCATCCGGAAGATCTCCGGGACGCCCGGCATCAGCCAGACGTTCTGGAAGCGGATGGTCGGCCAGCGGATCTCGTCGCTCGATTCGAGCGTCGCGCCCTCGGGGACCAGCGCCATCTGCAGATGGCCCGCCGTGCAGCGCTCTTTGTAGTGGTCGCGCAGCATCTTCGCGAGCACCGGGTCCTCGACGGCACGCACACCGAAGGCCTTCGCCACGCCCATCACGGTCACGTCGTCGTGCGTCGGTCCGACGCCGCCCGAGGTGAAGAGCCAATCATGGGTCGACGAGAGCTCCTTCACCTCGCGCGCGATCTCGTCGATGTCGTCGAGGATCACCACCACACGGCGGAGCTCCACGCCGAGGCCGCGCAAGGTGCGGGCGAGGACGTGGACGTTCGCCTCTTCGACCTTCCCCGAGAGCAGCTCGTTCCCGATGACGAGCGCAGCCGCGGTGGAAGGAGGAGCGAGTGAGGACGGCGCCGCCACGCCCGCGAGTCTACCGCCAAATCTCCCGGCGCCATCTCGCATCCTGATAGATTGAGCGGGTGCGACGGATCCTCGTGGTCGAAGACTCCGCGTCGACGCGCTCCTTCGTGCGCGCGATCCTCGAGGACCCGGCATCGGCGGCGTCCATGGGCGCCCTCGAGGTCACGGAGGCCCAGAGCGGCTTCGACGCGATGCGCCTCCTCCCGCGCGCTCGCTATGACCTCATCATCACCGACATCAACATGCCCGACGTCAACGGGCTCGAGCTGATCCACTTCATCCGTCGCTCCGAGCAGTACCGCACGACGCCGCTGGTCATCATCTCCACGCAAGCGACCGAGCGCGACGTCGAGCGCGGCAAGAAGCTCGGCGCCGATGCGTACGTGCCGAAGCCCTTCTCGCCGGATCTGATGCGCGAGACGTGCGCGCGGCTGCTCGGAACGGCGCCGCCCGCGGTGAGCGATGGCTGAGCACTCCGGCGGTGGTGGCGGAGGACGCGGCGAGAGCGCGGGCGACAAGGCACGCGAGGAGTTCTTCTCGGAGGCGCAGGAGATCGTCGACGGTCTGAGCCGCGATCTCCTCGCGCTCGACGACGTGTGTCGCCGCGGCGGCAGCGACGCCGAGCTCGTCAACGACGTCTTCCGCGCCGTCCACACGCTGAAGGGCCTCTCCGGTCTGTTCGGCGCCGCCATGATGAGCGGTCTCTCGCACGAGCTCGAGAACCTCCTCGACGACCTTCGCCTCGGGCGCATCGAGCTCACGTCGCAGGTCCTCGATCTGCTCTTCCAGTCCGTCGAGCTGTATGGCCGCATCCTCGCCGCTGCGAAGGGCGACGCGCCCGAGCCCGCGCAGGAGGTGAAGGCGCTGCTCGCGTCGCTCGGTCAGGTCGCGCAACAGAAGGGCGGAGGCGGCGGCAGCGTCGTCGCGCAGTACGAGCTCGATCCCGGGCTCCTCGGTGTCCTCACCGAATACGAAGAGCATCGTCTGCGCACGAACCTCCAGGCGGGGCTCTCGCTCTACCGGATGCGCGTGCAGTTCCAGCTGGCGACCATCGACTCCGCGCTCGACGACCTCAAGGCGAAGACTCGCCCACACGGCGAGATCATCACGTTCCTCCCGACCGGCGAGGGCGGTGACGCCGAGAGCGTCGAGCTCGAGATCCTCGTGGCGAGCCGCGCGAGCCTTGGCGTCCTGCGCGGCGCCGTCGCTGGGCCGAACATCACCGTCGAGGAAGTGCGTCGCCGCGACGGAGCACCGAATCCCCTCGCGAGCATTCCGCCTCCGCCGCCCGATGACGGCGGTCACGGCACGCTCGGCGGGGATCTGTACGGAACGTCGATGAGCCCGCCGACAACGTCGGCCGGCGAGGCGCTCCTCGACGAGATCAACGCCGGCGGCGGCAACGCGACGCGGACCTCGGCGCCGCCACCGGCGCCGTCGTTTCCGCCGGGTCCCGGGCAGCCGGGCACGTATCCGCCCGGCGGAATTCCGGGCGTTTCGCTGCCCGCGATCCCCGGCACGGCCTACGCGGGAGGGACGACGAGCGGCGGCTCGAGCGGCGCTGCTGCCGGCAGTCGCGAGCTCACGCTGCGCAGCGTGACGCAGACCGTACGCGTCGACATCCGCAAGCTCGATCACCTCATGAACATCGTCGGCGAGCTCGCCATCGTGCGCGGCGTCGTCGCGCGTCTCTCGGAGCGCGTGCGCCTCGATCCGGATCTCAAGGAGATCGCGCCCGACCTCCATCGCTTGCATCGATCGTTCGATCGCCACCTCGCGCAGATGCAGAACGGCATCCTCGAGGTCCGCATGGTTCCCCTCGGGCAGGTGTTCGACAAGCTCGCGCGCATCGTCCGGCAGATCTCGCGCGAGCACGACAAGCAGGTGAACCTCGTCATCACCGGCGCCGAGACCGAGATCGACAAGCTGATCGTCGAGGAGCTCTCC
>JAXDMI010000985.1:0-10209 GCA_034666145.1 Myxococcales bacterium
CGTGCTCGGTGACGGTTCGGCGTTCGGGCTCCTCAAGTCGATGACCGAGCGTCCTCGCGTCTGCGTCGTGCTGACGTGGGGCAACCAGCACGGCATCCGCGAGCGCATCATGGCCTCCGGCTTCGACCTGCACCTGTCCCGGCCGATCACCGCCGAGGAGATCGACCGAGCCCTGCGCGACAAGCTTCGTCACACGGCCTAGCCCTACATGCACGCACTTCGGGGCCGAACGTTGCTGTTCAGAATCGAGCGCGGGCGCTAACCTTTGGGTTACGTGGGCGCGAACTCCCAGCCGCCGCATTCCGGCCTCGTGGAAGGTCAGACGATTGCGGGCAAGTACCTCCTGCTCCGCCAGCTCGGCGAAGGCGGGATGTGCATCGTTTACGAGGCCGAGCACGTCGGCTTGCGGCAAGGTCTCGCGCTCAAGATCCTGAAGCCCGAGCTCGCCGGAGATCCCAGTTGCGTCACGCGCTTCGAGCGCGAGGCGCGCGCCGCCGCGCAGTTGCGAAGCCCCAACGTCGCGCGCGTCTACGACGTCGACTGGCTTCCGACGGGTCAGCCCTACATCACGATGGAGCTTCTCATCGGGCACGATCTCGGCGGCGAGCTCTCGCGATCGGGCAGATTGCCAATCGACCTCGCCGTCGACTACGTCCGGCAGGCGTGCTCCGGCATGGCCGAGGCCCATGCGATGGGGATCGTGCATCGCGATCTCAAGCCGGAGAACCTCTTCCTCACCGAGCTCGGCGTGCTGACGGATCGGAAGCTCCTGAAGATCCTCGACTTCGGCATCGCCAAGGACATCTCCGACAGCGCGCGCCGGCTCACCGCGCCCGATGCCGTCTTCGGGACCGTCGACTACATGTCACCGGAGCAGATCCGCTCCGCGTCGAAGGTCGATCACCGGAGTGACCTCTGGTCGCTCGGCGTCATCCTCTACGAGCTGCTCACGGGTCGAACGCCGTATCACGGCGATGCGCGCTCGGTGATCGCGCAGATCGTGAGCGATCCGGTACGACCGCCGACGGTGCTCGTGCCCGATCTGCCGCCATCGCTCGTCGCCACCGTGATGAAGGCGCTGCAGAAGGATCCCGCAAAGCGCTTCCAGTCCGCCGAGGAGCTGCGCGAGGCGCTCGAGGGCTACGGCGACTTCGAGCCCATCACCTCGGTCATCGCGCGGCTGCCTCCGCAGTCCGTGCCGCGTCGAGCGGCGCGTTCGGTGCCGACGGGCCCGCCCTCGCACGAGAACCTCCGCGAGCAGCGAACGCACGCATCGTGGGAGACGAAGCCGGAGCGGCGTAGCTGGGGCAAGTCGTGGCTCCTCATGCCGGCAGCGGCCGTCTTCCTCGGCGCCGCGTTCGGCATCCTCTATCACCGCGGAACGCTGACCTGGTCGCCGTCCACGACGCCGTCGCTCGCGCAAGGCAATGCTCCGCCCACCGTCGTGGCCACCGCGCCCGCAGCTCCGGCATCGGTCGCAGTCCTGACGGCGCAGCCGACCGTCACCGCGGCCACGACGGCATCCGCTCCGCCTCTCGCCGCAACCACCCCGGTCGCCGACGTGGCCGTCGATCCGGCCGCCGTGAGCGCATCGGCAGCAGCCGCGACGAGAGCCAAGCCGCCCGCGCGACCGCGACCGACCTTGCATGCACCGACGACGCCGCCCGCGCCTCCGCCGCCTGCGACCGATCCGCCGCGCCTTCCCAAGCACATATGAAGCTGGCTCGGCGCGTCGCGAGCTTCCTGCTCGTATCGATTCTCGTTCTCGTCGCTGTTCGGTCTGCGCACGCGCAGAGCCGCAAGCCCGATCCGCGCAAGACGGAGGCACCCAAGACGGAGAGCCAGAAGACCGAAGCGGCGCATCTCAAGAACGCGGCCGACGTGCTCATGGATCAGGATCGCTACGCCGACGCCGTCGTGCTCTATCAGCGCGCATACGAGCTCTCGAACGATCCCGCGCTCCTCTACAACCAGGGTCGCGCGTTCGAGGCTCTCGGCGACTATCCCACCGCGCTCGAGAAGCTCGAGGTGTTCGATCGCGAAGCGCCTCCCTCCGTGCGCGCGCGCGTGCCCGGCCTGAAGGAGCTCATCACCGACCTGCGTGGACGCATCGCCACCATCGTCGTGCGCACGAATGCACCGGCCGCGCGCTTGCTCATCCGGCAAAAGGACGAGGGCATCATCAACATCGAGAAGCGCCTCTCGACGCGCGCCGGTACCGCGAGCGTCGAGGTCGATGCCGAGGGCTACGAGACCTTCCGTCGCGAGGTCGAGCTCTCCGCCGGTGCGACGCTCGTCGTCGAAGCGAACCTCACGCCCAAGAAGCGAGACGCGCTCGTCGTCGTGCGCACGACGCCGAGCGCCGACGTCCTCTTCGATGGGCGCGCTCTCGGACGATCACCGTTGCAGGTCCGGGCCACAGCGGGTGAGCACGAGCTCGTCGCGCGGGCCGACGGCTACTACGAGCAGCGCGTGCCCATGACGCTCGCCCTCGGCGATCGTCGCGACGTCGAGCTCGAGATGAAGTCGACGCCCGGCATCGCCAGCAAGTGGTGGTTCTGGACCGGTATCGGCGTCGTCATCGCAGGCGGAGTCGCGACGGCGATCCTCCTCACGACCGAGCGACCGCACACGAACGGAAGCTTCTCGCCGGGCAGCGTCTCGGGGCCCTGAGCCGGCCGACTCTCGTCAATTCTAGTTCGGGTTGTTCCAGTCGGCGCAGCCGCCCGTGCACGGCGCTGGTGACGGGCACGCGCGCTTCGACCCGGAAGAGGGATTGCAATCGAGCTTGCAGTCGGGGGAGTTGCACGATGCGGTGTTGCAGGCGTCGTCGCCGATGCACGAGAGCGATGCCTTCGTGGCCGCGTCGAGGACGATCCCACCGTCGCCGTTGCAGGAGTCCGCCCCGTTGCACGTGACGTCGCACTCACCGGCGTTGCACGTGACCTTGTCGCACGACGTCTTGGGGCTTCCGCACGTCACGGTGCACTTGCTGGCCGTCGTGCAATGGAGGTCGTTGCAATGGCCCGTGCCGTCGCACGTGATGGTGCACGGCAGCGTCGGCGAGCACTGCTCCGTGCCGTCACAGACCTGCGTCTTGCAATCGACGGCACAGCCCGTCGGCGAGCAGGTTCCCTTGCATCCGGTGCAGGCGTCGGGGCCACCGGCATCGACGATGACGCCGCCCTCCGCGAAGCCGGCTTCTTGGATCGCCGCGTCGGCCACCGTACCGCCGTCGGGAAGAAGATCCGTCTCGGCCTTGCACACGCCGTTGTCACACGTGTTCTTCGCCGGACATACGCGATTGAGGCACGCGAGCGACAAGCGCACCGTCAAGCGCTGCGTGGTGTGAGGGATGAACCGCACCACGCGTCGATGCACGATGCAGCCGGCGTAGTCGGGCGTTCGGCACGCGTCGGCCGGGACGTCGACGCCCGCGACCACCTTGATCGCCACGTCTTCGTCGTTCGCGCCGCTCGGGTAGATGGTGAGCGTGCCGACGCCGGGGCCGGACGCTTGCTCGCACGTGTCGCGAACGGCGACCGGCGGCTTCGCCTCGATCTCCGCTGGCTTACCGACGGCAATGCCCGTCGAGTTGATGCTCTGTCCGTTGCGGGTCGGCGACGGACACGCGTCGCTGTAGACCTCGACGACGATCTGCGTCGGCGCAGCGCAATCCACGAGGCCGACGACGACCACGCCGAGGGCGGCTAGGCCCGTTGCGATGAACGCTTGCTGGAGGCCCCGCATCTCTCACAGCATAGCGCGCGGCTCGTGAGTCACGAGGTCTTCGCGTCTGCGATCTTCCGGAGCTCGACGCGGAGCTCCCGTGCCGACTGGTAGCGGCGTTCGGGCGCCTTCTCCATGCAGCGCAGCACCACTGCCTCGAGGGCGCGGGAGATCCCCGCCTCGATCGTCGAAGGCGGGCAAGGGGGCTCGTTCCGATGCTTCATGAGGATGCGATAGGCCTGATCGGCGGTGAACGGGACCTGGCCGGTGAGCATCTCGTAGAGCGTGCAGCCACAGGCATACACGTCGGCGGAGGGGCTCACGCGCGAGCCCGTGGTCTGCTCGGGGGCCATGTATTCCGGCGTTCCGGCGGCATTGCCCTCCTCGGTGCGCGTCGCGCCGAGCGCCGCGATCCCGAAGTCGCAGACCTTCACGATCTCGACGGGCCGGCCCTCGTCGTCCTGCGCGGGCACGAGGACGACGTTGTCCGGCTTCACGTCCCGATGGACGATGTCGCGATCGTGCGCGGCCGAGAGCCCCGCGCAGACCTGCATCATGACGTCGACGGCGCGCGCCGGCGTCAGCTTGCGACGCGCGTCGAGCACGCTGCCGAGCGTGTAGCCGGAGAGGTACTCCATGACGATGTACACGAGCCCGTCGGGCTCCTGACCGTAGTCGTACACACGCGCGACGTTCGGGTGCTCGAGCTGGCTCGCGGCGCGCGCCTCGGCACGGAAGACGGCGAGCAGATCGGGATCGTCACGATAACGCGGGTTGAGGACCTTGATGGCCACGGTACGTCCGAGGTCCTTGTGCGAGGCCTTGAAGACGATGCCGATGGCGCCGGTGCCGATGACCGAGTCGAGGATGTACTTGCCGCCGCCGATGGTGCGACCGCACAGCGGATCCTTCGTGGTCGGGGCGATGCGGACGTTCCACGAGACGTCGGGGCTGGCCACGCCCGGCGCCCGCGAGCTGCCGGGCAGCGTCTGTGATTCGTCGTCGGTGAAGAACGCGTCGCGTATCGAACGTGGGCGCGGCCGATGAGGCTCGTCGGGCGAGCGTGGGATCGTGAGCTCGTCCGAGAGCGACCCCGTGTTGAGCGAGCGCGCGCGCAGCATGCTGTCGGGATCGAAGACCGTGGTCGCCACCACCTCGGCGTCGGGCGACGACGACGTGCCGGACGACGGCGGTGGCGGCGGCGGAACGGGCGTGGGAAGGCGCGTGCTCGTGAGCGTCTTTTCGTCGTCGATGTGCGGGGCGCGGCTGACCAGCGTCCGGTCTTGCAGGGTGCCCTGCTTGCGGCTGCCTTGCGATCCACTTGCAAGCGTCTTCTCTTCGTCGCCGAAGCCCGAAGGCGGCGGCTCCGAGGGCGGCGGCGGCGGCGCTTCGCGGATCGACGTGCGCCTCGGCCGCGGCCCCTCGACGGCCAGCGAATTGCGTTGCTCGATGAGACCGCCCAGCGCGGCGGCGTGGGCCTGATCGAGCAGACGGACGCGTAGCGGATACTCGCCGTCGCGACCCGAGCCCACGAGCTCGGCGCTCACCGCCCCGACCAGCTCGTCATCGACGAACAGCTGCAGCGTGTTCCGCCCGGCCGGCGGCGGCTCGGGCAGCGCGACGTAGACGATGTCGACGCCGAGCGCCGCACGCACGATGGGCGCAACCCCAGAGCGCCCAACGAACCGCGCGACGAGAACGGACGACACGTCGTCACAAGTCTAGCAGGCCGCGGTCCGTCGCCGCGGGGCGCAGTATTTTCGCCCTAGACAGGCTATTCTGCGGCCCATGTATCCCGAGGGGTCCCCCGGGCATGAAGCGCTCCCGCGCGGCCTGCCCCAGATCGGGCAGACCCTCGGCGGCAAGTATCAGATCGTCCGGTTGCTCGGCGAAGGCGGCATGGCCTTCGTGTACGAGGCAGCGCATCAGCGTCTCCAGCAACGCGTGGCCATCAAGGTGCTGACCCCGGAGTTCGCGCGTGACCCGGAGCTCGTCTCACGCTTCGAGCGCGAGGCGCGCGCCGTCGCGCGGCTGCGGACCAAGCACGTCGCTCGCGTCATGGATGTCGACACGACGCCCGAAGGCATCCCGTACATCGTGATGGAGTTCCTCGAGGGCCGCGACCTCGACGGCGAGCTCCAAGCACGCACGTCCCTGCCGCTCGGGGAGGCCGTCGACTACGTCCTCCAAGCGTGTGCCGGCATGCTCGAAGCGCACGGCATGGGGATCGTGCATCGCGATCTCAAGCCCGCGAACCTGTTCCTCGCCGACGAGCGCGAAGGCAACGAGCGCGTCGTGAAGGTCCTCGACTTCGGGATCTCGAAGATGGTCGGCGAGTCCACGCGACTCACCGGCGCGGGCGCGGTGATGGGCACGGTCATGTACATGTCGCCCGAGCAGGTGCGCGCGCAGCCCAACGTCGACACGCGCGCCGACATCTGGGCGCTCGGCGTGATCCTCTACGAGCTCATTGCCGGTCGACCGCCGTGGGAAGGGCACTCGCACCAGATCGCCGCCGCGATCGTCACGCGCGATCCGCCGGACGTCCGCACGTTCGTGGCCGTGCCCGACGGCGTGGCGGCGGCGCTCGCGACGATGCTCCAGCGCGATCCGGCGCGACGGTTCGCGGGCGTCCGCGAGCTCCTCGCAGCGCTGGCGCCGTTCGCTCCGCCGGGAAGCATCGGCGCGGGGGTCGCCGAGCAAGTCGCGCTCGGTCAGTCGGGCTCGCGCGCGATGCTGCTGAAGCAGCCGCAGAAGACCATCCCCATGAGCTCGCGACCGACGGGGCTCGACGCGGCAGTCGCGGCAGCGCGTGCAGCCCATGCTCAAAACCAGGCGCTGGGCTCTCAGACCGCGCTGTCACCGCCGCCGTTGCACATGAGCGGACACGAGCCTCCGGCGCATTCGATCGGCGCGCCGCTCAGCGCCGGTGGACGATCGCGAGCGCGGCTCGTGCTCATCTTCGCGATCGCCATCGGTCTCGTGGGCGCGGCCGGCGTCGTGCTCATCCTCGTCGCGACGTTCTACAAGACGTCTCCGGTGCCCACGCCGATGACGGCTGAGGACGCGGCGCCCGCGGCGCACTCGAGCGCGGACCTGCCGCCGACGGGCGCGACGTCGTCGTCCGAAGGCCCGGTCATCACGGCCGCGCCGCCGTCCACGGGGACCACGGACCGCGGCGCGGGCAGCCGCGAGAGCCGTGGCACCAGCCCAGCTCTGTCCGCGAGCAGCGCGAAAAAAGGCGCCGACGCCGGCGTGTCGCGGCCCACGACGGGACCGGTGCCTGCTCCCGCGCCGGCACCGCAGAGCTCGAACCCCGTTCATTTGTGAAGCGCGTGAAGCCGTCTGAGCGCTCCGACGCGCTCTGAAGTGCGACTCGATGCTGCGTCGCCGACCGAAAAGCGCAGTGCTACGTCTCTTCAGGTGGAGTGACGCAGCGTGCATCGAGACGACGACCCTGAGATCGTCCGCCTTCGCGAGCAGCTTCGCGCAGCGGAAGAGACAGCACGGCGCTGCGAAGAAGCGAACCGTCTCAAGGATCATTTCCTCGCGATGGTCTCGCACGAGCTGCGCACGCCGCTGTCGTCCATCCTCGGTTGGGCAAAGCTTCTGCAGGAAGGACGTTGCGATCCCGTCTTCGCTGCGAAGGGTCTCGACGTCATCGAGCGGAATGCTCGTGCGCAGCAGCGGATCATCGACGACATGCTCGACGTGTCGCGCATCATCGCGGGCAAGCTGAGGATCGACACCGAGCCCGTCGATCTCACGACGCTCGCGCACGACGTGATCGAGTCGATGCGTCCCACCGCGTGCGCGAAGGACGTCACGCTGTCTCTCGAGACCGTGTCCGGCCACTGTCGCCTTGCCGGCGATTCGATGCGTCTCCGTCAGGTGCTCGAAAACCTCGTTTCGAACGGCATCAAGTTCACGCCGCGTGGCGGACACGTCGACCTATCCGTGGATCAGCACGGCGACCGCATCGTCCTCCGCGTGAAGGACACCGGCAAGGGCATCGACCCGAGCTTCCTCCCGCACGTCTACGAGACGTTCCGTCAGGCCGACACGTCGCTCTCGCGTGAGAACGGCGGCCTCGGACTGGGGCTCGGCATCGTGCGCCATCTCACGGAGATGCACGGCGGCTCCGTCGCCGTCGAGAGCCCCGGTCTCGGTGCGGGAGCGATCTTCAGCGTGACGCTGCCGGTCCGTCCCTTCAGTGCGCCCGTCGCGCCGGTCATTCCGCAAGACGAGGGCAGCGAAGCGCGTCCGCGCCAGCGGCCGAAGCGACTCGCGAATCTCTGCGTGCTCATCGTGGAGGACGAAGCCGACTCGCGCGAGCTGATCGAGCTCTTGCTCGCTTCGGAAGGCGCGCTCGTGCGGAGCGCGGCCAGTGCCGATCAGGCGCTCGCGCTCCTCGACTCCGTCTCGCCCGACGTGGTGCTCAGCGACATCGGCATGCCGGGGCGCGACGGCTACTGGCTTGCGGGTCAGGTGCGCTTGCGCCGGCCGGACATTGCCGCGATCGCGTTGACCGCGTTCTCGAGCCATGACGACATCGAGCGCGCGTTCTCCGCGGGCTTCGACCATCACGTCGCCAAGCCGGTCGACCCCGAGCTGCTGGTGAACGCGCTCACGACGTGCCGGCGCACGCCGCTCGAGCCGCGACGCGCGTCGACTGCGGCCTGATCAGGTCGTGTGACTCTCGGTCGAGCGGTCCACGTCGGGTCGCTCAGCGATCGGCGGCGCAGCGGAAGCCGACCGTCGGCCCCGGCGTCGCATTCGCGACGAGGCTCGACGATGTGACCGCCGACGCAGCGACGTCGGCGTAGCTTCCGCCGCGCGCGATGGGAGCGAGCGCGCCGTCGACCCATTCGGCGACGTTTCCGGCGAGGTCGTCGGCGCCGTCGGGCGAGCGGCCGAGCGGGAACGATCCCGCGGGCGCCGTGGTGACGAAGCCGTCGGACGTGCCGTACATGGCGATGGCGGCGCACTCGGGGCCGCACGCGTTCAGGCGATCGGCGGCGGGCGGCTCGGCGCCCCACGGATACGCACGGCGCGCGCTGCCGGTCGCGGCCGCGGTCCATTCGTCGTTGGTGACGAGCCGCTTCGTATTCCACGTGCAGTATGCACGCGCTTGATCTGCGGTGACGCAGTTGACGGGATGCGCGTCGAGGCCCGCGTCGAGCGTGCAACCGGCGCCCGTCGTGGGTGCGGTGCACGCGCCCGCTCCTAGGCACGCGCGATACGACGCGACGCTCACCTCGACCGCATCCAGCCAGAACGCGGCGACCGCGACCTGTGTCGGAGTCGGTGTTGGAGCGCCGCCTCCCGCGGGAGGCGTACCGCCGTCATTTGCGGGAGGACCACCGCCGCCCCCGCCTGCGCCTGCATCCGGAGCGCCGCCGCCGCCCTTCGGCGGCTTGTTGCCGTTCCCCTTCTGGTTGTTGTTTCCGTTGCCTTCGCCTTGATCGACCGGGGGCTTTGCGGCAGCGGTGGCGACGCCCGTCGACACGTCGACGGTCACGGCAGGAACGAGCACCATACCGTCGCGCTCGCGCGAGATGGCCGACTCGCCGCCGTTCGCGCCCGGGGTGCTCGGATCGGTCGACGTCGCGGAGCCGAGGCCGTTCATCTGGGGTGCATCGATGCACGCGACGAGGCCGAACGTGACGACGCCAGCGAGGAGACACGACGTGGAACGCGCGAGGGGCGACATGGGCAAGGAGGACACAGCAACCCACGTGCCGCCGCGCCCTGCGGTGTTCCTCGTCGCTGGCGCAGCTCATGCTTGCGTCTCCACGTGCTTCGCCGTTCGCGACTCGTTGTCCCTGTCTTGCTCGGCGTCCTCGCCTTCGCGCCCGTCGTGCGCGCGGCGCAGCCGAGCGATCTCGAACGCGCTCGCGCTTTGTTCGACGAGGCCGGCGAGCTGGAAAAACAGGGCAATTGGGATGCGGCGCAGGACCGCCTCCGAGATGCGCTGCATGTCCGCGAGACCCCGCATCTCCGGTATGCCCTCGGCTGGGCGCTCGAGAACGGCGACAAGCTGCTCGAGGCACGGACCGAATACGAGGTCGCGCTGAGGCTCGCGCAGCGCGGCGGCGTCGAAGAAGTGAGCAAGCTCGCTTCCACGCGCATCGCCGAGGTCGACCGCAAGATCCCGCTCGTCCAGATCAAGGTCCGCGGCGCGCTCGCGAAGGACACGCGCGTCCTCGTCGACGGTCGCGAGGTCATCGTCCACGGCGAGATCGGCACCGTGCCGGTCGACCCGGGCAAGCGCACGGTCCGCGTCGAGCGAGCCGGCAAATCGGCCTCCGAAGAGACCGTCTCGGTGACGCAGGGCGTGTTCCGCGTCGTCGAAGTGCAGGGCGACGAGAGCGCCGTCCTCGGCGGCGAGAGCTCCGCGGCGGCGTCACGCTCGTCCACGCCGGTCCTTCCGTGGGCGCTCATCGGCGCGGGAGGAGCGGCGGTGATCGGCGGTGTCGT
>JAXDMI010000986.1:0-18048 GCA_034666145.1 Myxococcales bacterium
CGCCGCGCGAGATACGTGTCGCGATCCATGCTCGCGAAGTGACGCGACCACGTGTAGTCGAGCTCCGAGAGCACTGCGAGGCCCTCGCTCATCATGCGGCTCTCGTCCGAGCTCGTCTCCGGCACGACGATGCCCCAGAAGAGGTGCGAGTTCTCGTGAGCCCACGTCTCCTCGTGCATGAGATCGCCGGCGCGGACGTACGAGTCGGAGAGCAAGGTCATTCCGAACGTCGCGGTGCCGGGATCGCCGACGTTCGCCGGCAAGCGAACGAGCGTCATGCTCCGCTGGAAGGGCAGGGGACCGCCGCCGACCTGCTCCACGAAATCGAGGACGCCGGCCGACCACGACACGAGGCGAGCGTCGACCGGCAGCTCCGGGTTCGGGAAAACGAACGTGGTGGGAACCTTGCGGCCCGGCACCGGTCGCAGCCCGAGCTTCCCCGCGAACACGTACATGCCGAGCGCACGTGACAGCGGATGATCGATGGTCCAGGTCGAAACGGTGGTGGTCCCGTCGTTCGTCTCGCTGACCTTCTCGCCGGTCGCGATGACGTCGACACCGGCGGGCACGCGCAAGACGATGTCGCGCGTCATCGCGTCGAGCTCGCCGCCCTGCCGGACGTCGGGATCGAAGATGAACGGGACTACCGACTGGTGCCCGAAGTACGAGAACTCCTCGCCCTTCGTGCAGACGATGCCGCCTTCGTCGTAGGCGCCACATGCGAGCGTGCCGTCGTATGCGACGTGGAGCACCGTCGATTCACCGGGTTTCAGGGCCGGTGACAGCTCGAGCTGCACGAGGCGCTCCGGCGAATGCACCTCGTCGCTCACCGTCACCGCGCGACCGTCTGCCGTCACTGCTCCGACGTGGAGACCTTCGTCGAGCGAGAAGCCGACGGCCGAGAGCGCATGACCCTGCGCGCGGATCTCGAGATCGAGATGCGCCGTCGTCGCGCCGGTCTTGGGATCGAGCTGGATGTCGTGTTTCGCGTGCACGCAGTCCAGGGCGGAGAGCGGCGGCGGATCCACGGCCAGCACCGGCGACGACCCGGCATGCCCGAATGCGCCATCGCCGAGCACCCTGCGGATGAACAGCTGCGGCCCGCGCTCGTTCTCGACCAAGCGGGTCAGCGGATGCGCGATCGCGGTCCGGTCCGGCGGGGCACCGTGGACCGTGAACGGCGTGAGGAGCACGCCGAGACCGAGGAGGAGGGGGATCGGACGCACGCGTCGGCTACGAGCAATCGTCGTGCCTCTCGTGCCGCAGTGCAATCGTCAGCCGACCGTTGAAACATCGCCCCCAATCGGCCCCGATTCCCCGGCGTTTCGGGGGTCCTCGCGAAACCTTCCCTCGCGTGCTTCGAAGGACGATGTGGGTGCGCGCGTGGTTCGTCTGTGCTCGCACGGCCCAAGGCGTAAACGAATTGACACGAGCTGCGCCAGGTTGAGTCACTCGCGTTCTCGCCCGACGACGCGCGGCAACGCCCGACCCTTGGTAAGCTGCCAGCCCCGATGCCCATCGACCGGACCGCTGCCGCGAACGCGATCGACGCCTTCCTGCGCGCCATCGGCCGGGATCCGAGCGTCGAGCCCGACCTCGTCGGCACGGGCGGTCGGGTCGCCGATGCTTATGTCGACGAGCTCTGCGCCGGCTATGCCGTCGACACGCGTGCGTTGCTCGGCGCGAGCGTCATCACCTCGGCGACGCATGCGTCCGACGGTCTCGTGGTGGTTCGCGACGTTGCCATTACGACGATGTGTCCGCATCATCTTCTCCCCGCGACGGGCACCGCCACCATCGCGATGCATACCCGGGACAAGCTCGTAGGCGTCGGCACGCTCGTGTCCCTCGTCGAGGCGCATGCCCGACGGCTGACGCTCCAGGAGCGCATCGGGGAGGCCGTCGTCGCCGACATCGAGGCCGTCCTCGAGCCGGAATGGGTGGGCTGTCGGATCGTGCTCGTCCACGGTTGCATGGTGTCGCGTGGCGAGCGCGCCGTCGGCTCGATGGTCGAGACCGTCGCGTTGCGCGGCGCCTCGGGGGAGACGGCCATGCGCGCGCACGTCGCGCTCGGAGTCGGTCGTTGATCGCGGTGGTCACCGGTGCCGGTCGCGGAATCGGTCGCGCGATCTCCGTCGACCTCGCGCGTCGTGGCTGTGACATCGCACTCCTCGGCCGCACCATCGAGTCGCTCGCCGGCGCGGCCGAAGAAGTGGTCTCCCTCGGTCGTCGTGCCCTCGCGGTCCCGTGTGACGTCGCCGACGCGTCCGCGATGGATGCCGCGGCGGGTCGCGTGCTCGCCGATCTCGGCGTGCCCGACGTCGTCGTCGCCAACGCGGGCGTCGTCCATCGCGCGCCCGTCGTCAGCATGAGCGAAGAGGAATGGGACGAGGTCATCGACGTGAACCTCAAGGGCACGTTCCTCGTCACGCGCGCATTTCTCCCGCGCATGCTCGACCTGCGCCGCGGGCGCTTCGTCGCCATCGGAAGCATCAGCTCGACCCTCGGAACCGCGAGCCAGAGCGCGTATTGCGCTGCGAAGTGGGGAACGGTGGGGTTCGTGAAGTCACTCGCCGAGGAGCTCCGCGGTACCGGCCTCCAGGCGATGTGCGTGATGCCCGGCTCCGTCGACACGGATATGCTGAAGGGAAGCGGCTTCGCGGCGGTCATGCAGCCCGAGGACGTCGCGCGCACCGTGACGTTCCTCGCTCTCGATGCTCCCGACGCGATGAACGCGAGCGCCGTCGAAGTCTTCGGTCCATGAGCGAGAGCGAAAAACAGAAGGGACCTCACGAAGGCCGGAGTCTCGAGGACGCGCTCGGCGCCATCCCGATCTTTCCGTTGCCGCAGGTGGTGCTCTTTCCACAAGCGGTGTTGCCGCTCCACGTCTTCGAGCCGCGCTACCGCGCGATGCTGAAGCACAGCCTCTCCACCCACGGCGCGATGGTGGTGGCGCACATCATCGGCGGCGAGGACGAGCACGGGCGCCCGCGCATCGCGCCCATTGCCGGCGGCGGCATCGTCATCGAGCACCAGGAGCTGCCCGACGGTCGCTCGAACATCGTCTTGCTCGGCCAGGCGCGACTTCGTCTCGAGGAGCTCGACCCCGACGAGTCGCGCCCGTTCCGCATGGCGCGCGCGACGAAGCTCGACGACCTCGACGTAGCGGTTCGCCAGAACGACCGCACTGCGCTGGTGGCGGCAGCGACGATGTTCGCGGCGGAGGTGAAGAAGCACGACCCCACGTTCGCGTTCCGCATGCCGGCGACGCTCGATGCTTCACACGTCGCGGATCTATGCGCATTCCAGCTCGTGATCGATGCGGGTGCGCGTCAGGCGATCCTGAACGAGCTCGACCCGCGAGCACGCATCGAGATGGTGCTGAGCCAGCTCGCGCTGCAGCACGGCGCGATGATCAACAGCGACAAGTCGCGGGTGACGGTGCTGAATTGATCCGCTCACCGATCCCCGGCGCGGGGAGCATCACCATCAGCGAGGGGAAGGTCGTCGGCCGCGTGAAGCTCGACGAGCTCGAGGCGAAGGGCACGATGCGCGTGGAGTATCCGCCGTTCGACGTGCTCGTCGCATGGATCGACGGTGAGGTCTTCGCGATCGAAGACGCGTGCAACCACGCCGGCGCGAGCCTCGCGGAGGGCTGGCTCGAAGGCAAATGCGTCGTGTGCCCGATGCACGGCTACGTCTTCGACCTGGGGACGGGCAAGCTGCTCCGCCCCAAGGGCTTGTGCGGCGACCAACGCCGTTACCGCGTCTCGGTAGACGGCGACGAAGTCGTCATCCACGACGACTTCGACCTCCTCGTCGGCTGACCGCCGAGACCGAGAGACCGCCTCCGCGGTCTCTGAGGTCGCCTCCTCGGGTCAGTCGGGGACTTCGACGTCGGACGGGGGCATCGTGCGGTAGTTCTTGTCGACGTAGTCGGTGACCTCGTCGAACCAGCTGTCCAGCTGCGAGCCGTCGGGTCGCGCCGAGTTCATGTAGAACGTGCCGCGGATGCACTCCGGTTTGCCGTCGGCGCGCATCCGGCAGCGGCCGTCGACGTACACGATGAGCATCTTCGGCATTCGGGTCGCGGCCGAACGATCGGAGCCGTTCATGTAGTTGTTCATGATCGCGGCCACCGCCTCGAGATCCCGCGGGTCCGGGCCGTACCCGTGGAGCACGTAAATGACGGGGTAACGAACGTTCTGCTCGACGGCGGTCTTCGACGCGTAGCCCGGCGGTAGCGACACCGCGATGGGACCCGTGCGGCCGGTCTTCGGTCCGGTGAAGATCTTCTCGCAGTGTCCGAGGAGCTCGCAATCGATGCCGAGCTCGTTGACCGACGACTCGGCCGAGTTGTCGCGTGCCTCTTCCGTCTGGCGGTGATCGGCGTCCGGCCACGCTTTGCCTGCATAGAAGAACGCGGTCGTGAGTCGGTGGAGGAGCTGCTGTGCCGTGCCGACGTGCTGTCCGTCGCCGTCACGTTCCACGATGGCGCGCGAAGCGTCGAGATCGCCGTAGCGGACGCTCGGCATGTCGGCGACGTCGGCCCAACGGATGTCGAACGGTGTGAAGAAATTCACATCGGCCGCCGCTCCGGGGAAGGACTGAAAGCCGTTGTAGAATGCAAGTGATCGCAACGGGAGCCCGTCGGCGCCACGGCGCCCGAGGATCTGACCGGAGAGGTGATTCGCCGACGCCGCGAAGTTGAAGAGATCGCGTACGCCGCCGTCGGTGAAGACTCCGATGCGCCCGAGCGCGTCGTCGGTCACGGCGCCCGCGGGGATGTCGGTCACGCGACGCGAGATGATGCTGTGCGGATCGTTGGCGTAGAAGTTGTTCAGACCGATCGACATCGTGAACTTGCCGTCGGCTTCGCCCACGTCGCCGGCGATGTGGCGATTCGCAGTGTTGGCCACGCCGTCGAGACCGAAGTCGCTGAAGCGCTCGCCCTCGTCGAAGCGATGGTTGCCCTCGGTGCCCGTCGGGTTGAGCTGGTAGTCGTAGTCGTCCTGGTTCGGGTCGGCGTTGGTCTCGGGGTTGTAACCGGGCTCGTCGACGTCGCAGAGCTTGTCGAGGCCGCAGTCGTCGTACGGCTCGTGTCCCTCGCGGATGACGGGCTCGCCCTGATCGCGGATGCCGTTCTTGTTCAGGTCGACGGCGAGCCCGAGGTTCACCGGCTGGTCACCGCCGGGTGCCCACGAGTTCATGTACGGCGTCTGGGCGGCGGGATCCTGGGCGCCGTCGCAGAAGCTGATGACCGGCAACGTGCCGTCGGGGTTGTACTCGTCGTCGAAGTAGTTCGTGTCTGCGTGGTACTGGTTCTTCGGATCACAACGCCACGCCTTGCACTTGGTCTCGACCTCCTGCTGGCGGACCTGGGTCGGGTCGTCCTGGATCGGATTGATCGTGAACGAGCAATCCGTGCCATCGGGGAGCATCAGCGACGGGTCGCCCTTGATCCACGTGTGATCGCGCGTCGGTCCGAGCGCAACGTGAAGGAGCCGCGGATCGCTGCCGGAGCCGTTGGGGTTTCCCATCGAGAGCGCGAGGTCCTCGAAGATCTGCACGTACTCCGAGCGCGGGAAGCTTCCGCCGTTGCCGTTGCCCTTCTCGTAGAACCAGTGCTCGAAGTCCATCGTGTGCGCGTACGTCTCGTCCATCGGGTAGCGGTTCGGCGCCACCTTGGGACACATCTTGCCGGCGGGACAGAAGCCGCCGAGCGCGTTCTGCTCGATGTACCAGAGCATCCACGTCCAATCGCTCGGGCCACCGAGCGGCGCGATGACGTCGAACTTGTCGTGATGGCGCATGCCGAAGATCGCGGCGCCGCCGCCGCCCATCGAGAAGCCGACCACCGCGCGATGCGCGAGCTTGCGCTTGTGCGTGCGCAGACCGGCATCCTGAGCCATCGCTGCTTGGTACGTGCCGAACCAGGGCGTCTGGAACTTGAGGACGTAGTCCTCGCCGGTCGCTTCGATGCGCGGATTCGCGACGGGGATGATCCGCGGGCTCGACTTGGGGACCTTGGCGCCGGTGTAGAGGACGAGGAGATGGCGCATGCGGCCGCCGGGCGGGAAGGCCGCGGGATTGATCGGGATCGCCACCTCGAGCTCGCGGCGGAGTGACTTGCCCATCGTGAGCGGAGCGCCGGCGCCGAACGTGACGGCGGGGCCGAGCTTCCGCAGCGGGACCTTCGCCGCATTCGTCGTGAGGTCGGCATTGGCACACGCGACCGTCGCGGGGAACGCGGGCAGCGCGAACTCGTCGTCACGCGTGAATGCCGCCGCGGGCGCCGAGATGTAACTCTGCGCGAGCGTGCCCTGGCCCTTCAGCTGCGGCGAGCCGGCGCCGAGCGTTCCCGCCGCGTTGTCGCCGGCAGCGCAGTCGGGCACGTTGGCGGAGCGGACCCGCACGGGCAGCTCCGTGGTGATCGACACCGGCTCGAGGTTGGCGTTCTTGCCGCCGAGCGTCGCCTTGATCGACGTGCGCCCTTCGACGTTGCCGCCCTTCAGCACGAAGTCGTACGTCATGTGGCGCAGATCGACCTGTGCGTCGGGCGGCGCCTCCGCAATCGTCGGATTGTCGGAGAGCATCTTCACGACGTTGGGCTCGCACACGTCCGGCTCCACGATGATCCGCACCGGGCGCGACTCGTTCGGAGCGACCACCACGTTCGGTGGGTCGAACGTGATCTTCAGCTCCGCACCGAGGTTCGGATCGCAGAGCTCACCGGACAACAGCTTCGGGGCCGTGCTCGGCACGACCGCCGCTGGCGTGTCGGTGCACGACGCGATGAAGGTAAGGACGAGCAGCGCGGTCGCGTGAGCGAGCGGCGCGAGAGAGCGCAAGCGATGTGAGGACTTCACGGCGCGCGAGGATAACCCCGATCACGCAGCGCGTTCGGGGCGGGTTCGGGCGCAGCGCGCGCGGCCGCGTTCAGACGGCTCGAACACGGACTGTTAAAGGAAAAAACCCACGCGAAGGGGCCGGGGGGGCAGCCACACTCCGCGCAGGCGAACCCCCCGTAAGCACGAGGCATGCCATTGCAAAAACTCGATGATTCAAGCATTTTTGACGCGGCAAAAAGTCGCAATTCCATTCATTTCTGCAAGCTCGGTCCACGGATCTGCACTGCATCGCGCGCGGGCTTAGCGATTGATGCCAATGCGGTCGCCGTTGATGGCGAGACGCACATGAGTCGCGTCAGCGGGGGACGGAGCTGACGTTGTCCTTCGCAAGCGTGCAGCGGAGCCCATATCTCGCCTGCGCCGAGAGCGCGCTCGCGATGAGCTCACCCGGCTTGATGGCCGACCCCGAGCCGCCATGCGCGCCCGATCGCGTCAGCTGCGCGGCGCGCTCCGGCGTCTGGCCGTCGTACATGCCGGCGATGCGTTCGATGCACGCGCGCGTCGTCGTGAGGCGTATGCGCGCGTAGAGCGAGTGCATCGATCCCGATCCCTGCGGCAACCGGATATGCGCCGTTCCCCCGAACGACGTGTCGAAGCTCCATCCCACGACGTCGTCGGTGCAGGCTTCGAGCGTGCGTCCCGCGAGGTCGGAGTACCCGAGCGGCTCGGGCTCGCCGAGCTGTGCCGTCTCGAGATCGATCGGCAACACCCAGCGGGTCGGAGTCGTGCGCTCCGCGGTGGGCTGCCCGTCGACGACGAGCCCGATCGCGCGACCGTCGGACCTTCGCGCGAGCCGCGTGCCCGTCGGTCGGCCCGTCTCGACGGCGGCGCGAGAGACGCGCACGAGCTCGCGAGCAACGGAGCCGTCGACCTGCCAGATGATCGTCACCGGCGAGCTCGCGCCCGCCGGCGGCGGCGTCGCGATGAACCAGCGCCCGGCCGCGCGCGTGACGGCATCGATCTCGATGAACGGCTCACCGTCGGCGCGATGGATCTCGACGGGGGCGCGATCCGCCTCGAGCTCGATCGGCGTCATCTCCGTGCGACTCGTACGGCGAGCGAGGAGGAGCGCGTGCGAGGAGTCGTCGCCGGTCGCGATCGCGAACATGCCCGAGTAGGCCGAGTAGTAGCTCGCGCCGAAGCCTCCGTAGACCGATGATTGCTTCGTGTAGTCGAGCATCGTCGCCGGCGGCACGACCGGCAGCGAAGAGCGCGTCTCGGGCCATGCCGAGAAGGGCGAGAGCCAGCGCACCTGCCACTTGCCTTGCGTGTCCCAGTCGCCGCCCTTCGGGCCCCATGCGTAGATGCGCGCGAGGCTGCCGAGGCGCGGGAAGCGCTCGGCGAGGTCCTGCACCTCGAACGGCATGCCGCGCTCGGACTCGCGAAGCGCCGGCGCCGGCTGCGCGAAGAACGCGGGCATGTCGGTCACGCCGCCGATACCGCTCGCCGCGAGGACCGGCGGACCGCCGAACGTCCGTCGCGTCACGGCGGGCGGCACCGTGGTGCTCGGCGCCTTGATGCGCGGCGGCGGAGGAATGGGCATCGTGCCCGTGATCCCTTCGCACGCGAGCGAGAGCTGCGGCGGCGAGACGGTCACCGTCGATCGATGCGGCGGAGGCACCGCGGGCACGGGCGGCTTCTTCGGCTCGCCCCATCCGACGCGTAGCCAACCCGCAGCGAGGCAGCCCACCGGGCCACACGCGCGCCGCTCGACCTTGTTCACTTGGACGAGCGGCTCAGGGAGCTCGAGGCTCGTCCACGTCATTCCGCCGTCGGTCGTTTCGAAGCCGCGTCGCGACTGCGTCCAGCCGAAGCCATAGCGCCCCGACACGAAGGGCATGCCGGCGTCGCGAATGAACTGACCCGGCGTCGCCTGACCGTCGAGCGCGATCTCGACGCCCAACATGGCGCCGCCCGCTTCGATCCATCCGCCGACCACGCCCGGCCTTCGCTCCTCGAAGCCGTCGAGCCACACGCCGAGACGCAGCACGCGCGCGACGTCGGCGGTCACCTTCGGGAACGCCACCGGCAGCGTCGTCGCGCGGCCCTTGTCGAGCAACGTGATGCGCGCGGGCGCAGCCTGTCCCTGCGGCGGCGAGATGACCGCGATCTTTCCGTCGGCGAGGACGACCACGCGCTCGCCGCCCACGTCGCCGCGTACGTGCACTTCGCGCCAGGTGCCGTCGTGTCCGAAGATGCAGAACGGGTGAACGCCGTCGGTCTTGTCGGCGACCCCTTTCTCGTTCTTGTCGGCGTGCTCGTCCTTGTCGCTCTTGCCGCCGTCGCTCTTGCTCTCGGCGAGCCCGCCGTCGCCGCTGCCGCCGTCGGTCTTGGTCTCGATGCGCGTCGGCTCGCGCGGCGTCGCGCTCGCGTCGCCGTCCTCGGCGCATGGACCGCGAACGGCGAGCGCGCCGTTGCCCGATGACGTCACGACGCGCGGTCGATCGAAGCGCCGCAGCTCGGTGAGGCGACCGTGCAGCGGGTCGTACGCGTAGATCGCCGTCGCGCCGCGCGGCTCACCGCAGACGAAGCCGAATGCGCCGATGGCGTTCGGTCGCGTCAACGGAAGCGGGTGACAGCGCGCCGGCTTCAGAGGGAATGCGCCCTGCGCGATCTCGGTGAGCGCGCCGTCGGAGAGGCGCACGCGCCCCAGCGCGCCGTCGCGTGCCACCACTGCGGTGCCGTCGGTGAGCGGCCAGCCATCCTCGATCGCCGCAGCGAGCGGGCGCTTGCCGAAGATGCGGGTACCTGCATCTTGCACGGATTCTTCGTGCGGTGACGGCGGGCTGTCGAGAGGCGTCGTCGTCGGTCGCGTGGTGGCTTGAGCGGACGGCGTCGGCATCGGAACCGGCACGACGATGCCACCGGGATAACCGCCGCCCGGGTAGCCACCCGGAAATCCGCCCGGGTAGTACGTGCGACCGTTGCCGGGCGCCGGCAGCATGGTCTTGCCCTTCGCCTCGCGAGGAGGGCCGGACAGTCGCGCGACGGTGCCGTCGGCGCGCGCTTCGAACCACGCTTCGGTCTTGGCATTCTCGATGCCGCCGATCGCGAGCGAGTCGCCGCTCACGAGGACCTGTCGCGGCTCCATCGGAAGATCGAGCGCGCGCCACGTCGCGCCCGCGTCGTAGGTCGCGACGACGCCGCGAAGATCGGTCACGGCCGCAGCGCGCCAGCCGTCGGCGGCGGCAAACCCCGAGACGAACGGGCTCGCGGGCCACGGTCCGAGATCGAGGACGTTGCCCGTCTTGCCGTCGATGGCAAGGTAGGCGTTCTGCGCGCGCACGTAGACGCGATCGAGGCCGGGCACGATGGCCTGGATGGCTTGCAGCGAGGCGAAGATCGGCCTCGCGGTGTCGAGCCAGTGATCGGCGCGCCAGATGGTCGTGCCGAGCACGAAGAGGAAGCCGCCGCCCAGTCGTTCGGGCAGCGCAGTGGTGAGCTGCGGAGCTTGAGGCAAGCGATCGTCGGCGGTGACGATGGCGCCTTCATGCGTCGTCACCACGCGAAGCCCAGCCGTGATGGCGCGGAGGCCGCCACCAGGCTCGTTCCCGTAACCCTGCGCGTCGTCGACGGTCTCGGGGAGCAGACGCGCGCCGCGCACCGTGGGGTCGGCGCTCGCTCCGATGCCGATGGCCCGGAAGGATCCGCCGTCGGGCGACCGCGCGTTCTTCCCCGCGCCGCCGCAGGCCGCGGCGAGCGCGGCGGGCGCGAAGACGAGGAACGGAACGAGTCGCGATGCGCGCATTGCCTCTCAGAAGGCTAACACGCGACGACGCATTCCCTTTGCGACGAGGATTGGTCGAGGTTCAGCGATCGACCTGGTCGTAGTGCTTGACCTGATCGTCGATCACGCCTGCGAGCCGCTCCGGCGTCGAGGTCACCGCCCACAGGTAGTCGGCCGGGAAGTTCTTCCGGACGCGCGTGCGTGCCGCCTGCGGAAACGTGTCCGGCGCGGCAAGGATGGACTCGCTGTTCTCGTTCGTGCCGGCGTGCTGGTGGCAGCCGATGCAGTTGGACTGCGCGTTGGGCGAGCCCTTCTCGAGATACGGATTGGACGCCCACGAGGGCTTGCCGACGCCGGTGTATGCCGCCTCGAGCGCGTCGCCGAGAGAACCGTCGAAGCCGCCGCGCGGATCGGGATCGTTCTCTTCGTACGAAACGGTGACGTTCATCTTGTAGTTCTTCCACGGACCGTCGAGGTTCGTGATCTCCGCGGGACGATCCGCGCCGAAGTCCTCGTTCGGCTTGTCCGACCACCAGATGGTGATCCACAGCCACTCGCGGAGCTCCTTCGTGACGAGGTGCATCGCGGGCATCCGGAACTTCGTGCCGTCGGAGAGACCGACCGTGTAGATCGACGCGTCGTCGGGATCTGCGGTGCCGACGCCCTTGCCCCACGCGCCTTGATCGGCATCCTTCGCGCTCATCTTCGCGGCGAGCGTCTTCGCGCTGGTGTCGTAGGTCGGCAGCGGAAGGCGCTGCGTTCCGAAGTTCGCGCGGTACCAGGACATCTTCACGAGAGCCGCGTCGACCGGGAATTCCTGGTCGAAGCACGGTGCGAAGTTCGTCTTCGAAGCGGGCTCCTGGTCGGCCTTGATGGCGTTCGCGTCGAGCTTCGGCAGGCAGTTGTCGAGCGTGCCGTATTGGCCCATGAGATGAGAGAAGACGCCGGGGCTGTACGCGACGCGGTGATTGCCGCCGAGGCCCTGGAGCGAGACGTCGTCACTCACCTGACCGACGCGATCGAAGAAGTCCTTGTCGCTCGACTCGCCGAGCGACGTCGCGTTCCAGTCGAACGCATGCTTCGCATCGGCGGCGGTGAACGGACGGCGCGCCTTGCGATCGGCGGGCGTGAGCTCCGCGTACATCTTTCCGAACATGCGCTCGAAGTCGTCACGGCCGTACCACGTGCGGAACACGGGCACCGTCGCGGGCTTGTCGCCGGCTTTGACGGTGGGCTCCGCGACCTTCACGGGCGCGAGCACACGACCGACGGCCTTCCACGCCGCGGCGCGACGCGCCTTGCGTGAGCTCGAGAGCTCCTCGAGGCGATTACGCAGACCCTTGTCCGCGGCGTAATCGACCGCCTTGCCGAGCGCCTTGCGCTCGAGCGGGCGGAGCTCGCCGACTTGTGCCTCGGCGCCGTCGTCCTGCGTGTCGGCGCTCGTGCTGCAGCCTGCAGCAGAGACACCGGCCACGCCGACCGACAGGCCGAGCACGAGCGAGACGAGGAGCTTGCGAGAGACGGTGATCATGGCGTCGGCGTGGCCTCGACCTGACGAACGGCCCAGTCGGACGCCGCGATGACTTCGCTCTTCGTTGCGCCGCTCGCGTCACGGACCATGAAGTAGATCCAGCCGTCGGAACGGAAGTGCGGGAAGAGCGCGAACTGACCGGGCTTCATGTGCGTGATGCGCTGCTTCTTGCCGGTCACGAAGTCGGTGATGATGATGTCCGAGCCGCCCTTCTCCTTGTATCCCGCGAACTCCGCGTCCGACGCGAAATCCTCGCGCTTCAAGTAGTGGTGCGTGACGAGGAACCGCTCGTCGAACGAGAAGTTCGCCTTGTTGCCGGCCATGCAGATGCGGCCGATGGGCTTCAGCGTGAAGCGGTAGCCGTCGCCGACGAACGTGCCGGTGACCTGTCGGACCATGTAACCGAGCTGGCCGTGCTCGCCGGCGACGCGTGCGCCGAGGAGCGTCGAGGAGCGCGACATCATGATGTCGCCTTCGAAGGGCGTGTCGAGCTCGACGGACTGCTTGACCTGGTAGCCCGACTCCGCGTCGTTGCCCTGCGCGAACATCACGCGGATGATCGCCTTCGCATCGGGCCCGAACGTGGGATCGAGATCGTGGTCCGAGGCGGTCTGGCCGGGGTTGTCGCTCGCGAACTTGCCGTTGACGACGAAGTGGTCGGCGACCGAGTTGTCGCCGATGCGCTCGCCGACGGTCTGGTAGAGGCCGATGGTGTCGAGCTTCGAGCACTGCGGCTCGCTGAAGCTGATCTTCGTGGTGGCGGGGTTCGTGAGGAGGCTCTGCGCGCAGAAGACGCCGCCGTTCGGCGTGCCCTGGAACATGAAGCCCTTGTTGTCCGGCCAGAAGTCGGGGTCGTACCGGGCCGAGGCCCCGATGTCGCGCGTCTTGGGGCCCGCGGGATCGAGCGCTGCCGCGAGGTCCGCGATGACAGCGCCGTCCGTGCCGCCGCTGGAGACGCCGTTCGAAACGAAGCGTCCGTCAGCCGAGGTGCGGGTCCAGTAGAACGTGTGGTACGCGAGCTCGCGGAGAACGCGGACGGTCGAGCCGTCCTGCGCCCACTCCTTGCCGTAGGGCTTCGTGCTCGCGTCGGCGAAGATGTCCTTGCCGCTGAACTGCTGCTTGAAGCAGTCGAGCGCCTTCGAGCCCGAAGCGCAGGCGAACATCGGAACGTGGTTCTCGAGGTTCACGGACTGCCAGCTCTTCGACTTGATCTCGCTCGCGTGTGCCTTGAGCGCGACGTAGTCGTCGGTGCACGTCGTGGGACGCGCCTCTTCGGGGATCAGCGTGGCGAGCTGCGGCATGCCCTTGTCGAGCCACGTCGCGATCGCGTCGTATTCGCCGGCGCTGAGGCGATCGTACTCCGGCTCGATCGGCATCAACGTGTTGGTGCGGAACTTCGCGTACTCGTCGTCCTTGCCGGCAAAGAGCTTCTTGAGAATCTGCGCGTGCTTGAACGTGGTGGGCGTGCGCGTCGCGTCGACCGCGGCGCTGCCACCGAAGTGCGAGCCGGCGGCGAGGAAGCCGAGCTTCGCGGGCGCGAACGTCGACGTCGGGTCGTTCGGATCGCGACGGAGGTAGTTGATGCGCGTGTCGACCGACTTCGACTCGTCGCTCAAGAACGTGATGGCCGTCTTGTAGTCGGTCGACCACTTCTTCAGCGTCGCCTGGTTCACGTCGTGGCAGCGGTTGCACTGCTGCTGCGCGTTCGGAACCTTGGCGCCCATGATGGAGAGCGCCTTGGTGGCGAGCTCGCCGTCGGTGAGCGCTTCGTTCGAGGTGTCGGCGCCGTCGTCCTGGGTCGACGAGCAGGCGACGGCCAGCGAACCGAGCGGTCCGACTGCGAGGGCGAGGAGGCTGATCGAGAGGAGGCGGGACCGCATGAACTCAACATGTGCACCCTGTATGCCATCGGAAGCCAGTGTGGGCATTTGTGGGCGGCCACCGATCCGGGTGTGATTCCGCGGGTTGGGCAGGGCCCCGCGCACTCCTCTTCTATGATCGGACGGATCACCGAGGGGCCGCCTGCTGTGGGTGATGGACGGAGGATCCGGGCGCTCCTGGCCGATTCCAGTGAGGGCATACGGCTGACGGAACTCGCGAGAGCGGCCGAACCGGGCTAATTCCGGAGGTCATGTCGAACGCGAAGTCCTACGTCGTGGCCGTGGCCGGGGCGACCGGTGCCGTCGGTCGCGAGATGCTCCGAACCCTCGAGCAGAGGAAGTTCCCCGTCTCTCGTCTCGTCGCTCTCGCGAGCAAGCGGAGCGCCGGTCAGAAGCTCCCGTGGAAGGGCGGCGAGATCACGATCGAGGAGCTCGGACCGAAGTCGTTCGAAGGCGTCGACATCGCGCTCTTCAGCGCGGGCGCCAACGTGTCGCGCGAGTACGGACCGATCGCTGCGAAGTCCGGCGCAGTCGTCATCGACAACTCGAGCGCGTGGCGCATGGACCCCGAGTGCCCGCTCGTCGTGCCGGAGGTCAACATGGCCGCTGCGCAGAATCGTCCGAAGGGCATCATCGCCAATCCGAACTGCTCCACGATCCAGATGGTCGTCGCGCTCAAGCCGCTGCACGACGCCGCGCGCATCAAGCACATCATCGTGTCGACGTACCAGGCGACGAGCGGCAAGGGACACGCGGCCGTCGAGGATCTCTTGCAGCAGTCGCGCGCTGCGCTCGACGGCAAGACCGTCACGCCGTCGGTGTTCCCCGGACAGATCGCGTTCAACGTGCTCTGCGATTGGAAGGCGGGCGAGGGCGACTACTCCGAAGAGGAGTGGAAGATGGTCCACGAGACGCACAAGATCATGGGCGACGACACGATCGGCATCTCGCCGACCACCGTGCGCGTCCCCGTCGTCAACGGTCACTCCGAGTCCATTCACGTGCAGTTCCACCGCGCGATGAAGGCCGACGAGGCGAAGAACCTCCTCCGCTCTGCCGATGGTGTCGTGCTCATGGAGGAGGCTTACGCGCCCGGCAAGCATCCGCAGCCCGCGCTCACGTCGGGCACCGATCCCGTCTACGTGGGACGCGTGCGCGACGACATCGCAGTGCCCGGCGCGATCAACATGTTCGTCGTCGCCGACAACCTGCGCAAAGGCGCGGCGCTCAATGCCGTGCAGATCGCCGAGCGCCTCTTCACTTAGGCTTCTTTTAGGAACCTCTGAGGACCCATTTAGGATCGCGATCCTCGGGTTCGGCGCACTGTCTCCTTGTCCTCGAGCGGGCGATTCCGCTTCGAGCCACAAAGGAGATTCCCACCATGCGCTCGTTCATGAAGCTCGGTCTGTTCCCCGTTCTCGGCCTCGCCATCCTCGCGGGCTGCACCGAAAAGAAGGAGGCGCCCGCGACGCAGGCGGCGGCGACCTCCACGCAGAAGGAGCCGCCCGCAGTGGCGGCCGCTGCCACGCACGCCGAGCTCGTGAAGCGCGGCGGGCAGCTCGTCAAGATGGGCGGCTGCAGCGACTGCCACACGCCGATGGCGTTCGATCCGAAGATCGGGATGCCCGTCCCGCAGATGGATCGCTTCCTCTCGGGACATCCGGCCGGCGCACCCGATCCCACGGGCACTCCGGGCAAGGGAGATCAGGCGGTCATCGGACCGACGTTCACGAGCTTCAAGCTGCCGTTCGGCGTGGTGTATGCGCAGAACCTCACGCCCGATCCGGAGACCGGTCTCCACATCGATCGGGACCACTTCATCGCGACGATGCGCTCGGGCAAGCACCTCGGACAGCCGGACGGCCGCCCCATCCTGCCGCCGATGCCGTGGATGAACCTGCAGAATGCATCCGACGAGGACCTCGGCGCGATGCATGCGTATCTCGGCTCGATCACGCCGATCAAGAACGCCGTTCCGGAGCCCAAAGTGCCGGCGCCCGTGATCGCGGAGATGGCGAAGCTGAACGCGCAGATGGCAGCCGCCGCGCCGAAGGGAACGGCAGCGCCGCTTTGACCGCGACGCTTCGCGACGCTCGCGAACCCTACGACTCGCGCTCCTCGAGCTCGATGCGGCAGTCCATCTCCAGGCGGAAACGCCCGCGCGCGCACGACGCGAGCCGGAGGTCCGGGCACTTCTGCTCGAGGCGCTTGCGGAGGAGGATGAGCCGGCTCTCGAGGTTGTCCTTGATGGCCGGCAGCTCGAGCCACGGATCGAGCCGCAGCTCGCGGTTCGTGAACTCGGTTCGTCCTTCTTCGGTGAAGCTACGAAGCACCTTCCACAGGATCCGCGCGGGGACGTTGCGGATCAGATACTCGCCGTCGACGAAGATGCAGTCCTCGCCCTTGTAGAAGCGGAGCGCGTGACAGATGCGGGTGTCCGCGATCGTGGGCCTTGCAGGCGGCAGTTCGACGATCTCGTCGTCCTCGCGCTCCACCATGCGCTCGATGGCGATCGCTGCCTGATTGCCGACGATATTGAGGAAGGCCTCATGCCAGTCATCGAAGCCGAGCGGATCGCGGCTCTCGACAGCGAGCACGCCGACGAGGCGATCCTGCAGGAGAAGAGGGATCGCGAGATGGCTCTGCGCATCCGGCAATCCCGGCAGCGGGATCTCCGGGGTGAGGACGTGCTCGCCGCGCGCATTCGTCTGACCGCGAATGGCGCGTCCGTAACGGAGGTCGGTGGCGAGATCGGCGAGGCGAAGGATCTTCTTCTGCTGCGCCACGGTTCCGACGAGGCCGGTGCCGAGCTCGATCTCGGCGCCGATGCCCGATTCGCCGTAGCCGATGCTGGCCACGGTGAAGAGCTTTGCGCCGGCGTCATCGGGAAGGAACAACATCGAGTGTTCGAAGCCGAGCTCGTCACGAAGCGAGACGAGGAACGTGCCGAGCAGCTCCTCGAGATCGGCAGCGCGGTTCATGCGATCGGAGACCACCTGCAGTGCGCGCACCTCCGAGCGGCGCTCCGGCGGCGTGGGCCACACGCGCTGCGGATCATCGGGCGTCGGCTGCAGGAAATCCGGGATGGCGGCGGCTGCCGTGACCTCGTACACGTCGGCCGCGATCAGCTTGAAGATCCCCTTCATGCCGGTGAGCGACGCGATCGCTTCGATGCGTACCGCCATCGTCTCGAAGAGCGGACCCTTCGTCTCGGAGCGAACGAACCGAACATCGAGCTCGTAGGCCTCGAATGTCATGGGGTCGTACAGCTGAATCGACGCGTACGGGTTCTCGGTGATGTTGCGCACCGTCTTGTTGAAGAACTGCCGCGAGACCGCGACATGCCGCCGGTCCACGAAGTAGACCTGGCTGAGGTACGTGACGTTCGGCTCGCCGGCCGCCGAGCACGTCGCGATGACGGCGGGGACCACACCCTGGAAACATTGCTGTATCGCAGCGAGATCCACCTGGAGCGGCTTGGTCATCACGGAGCGCCGTCGAGCTTCTGGCCGGCGCCGGGGCCCGGCGTCTGCTCGTAGAGATCTTCGATGGCGACCTGCAGCGCGATGCTCGGCCAGGAGGTGAGGCGCTCGGTGAGCTGGCGCGCCAAGCCGACCACCTCGAGGTCGACGACGAAGGCCGCCGAGTAGCTCTCCAGCTTCGTGCGCTCTTCTTCGGTCGTGCGCCGGGTGCCGAGGCAGCGCCCTTTGATCTGCAGCGAGCGATAGTCGCTCGGGCGCGAGAACGTCACGGCGATGCGTCCTCCGTCTTCGAGCGCGAGATTGGCGAGCGTCCGTGCCGCAGTCTGCTCGGGTAGAAAGATGGTGACGGTTCGACGGTCGGCCGCGACCGACGCGCCCATGGCGCGCATCGCGGTAGGACGTCTCTGCGCGTCTCGCGTGCCGACGAGGATCGAGATCCCGCTCTCGAGAAACGACGCGAGCTCCTCGGAGATGGGTGTTGCCAGAGGCTGCATTTCGGAGCCCACCAGGATAAGGG
>JAXDMI010000987.1:0-2791 GCA_034666145.1 Myxococcales bacterium
GGCGGCTCCAAGCGGAGGGTCATGCTGTCGCGATGGCGGGCGACGGCGTCAACGATGCACCAGCGCTCGCCCAGGCCGACGTCGGCATCGCGATGGGCACCGGTACCGACGTCGCGATCGAGAGCGCCGGTGTCACGCTCGTGAAGGGCGATCTCCGCGGCATCGTCCGCGCCGTGCGCCTCGGACGCGCGACGCTCACGAACATCCGGCAGAACCTCACGCTCGCGTTCGGATACAACGTGCTCGCCGTGCCGATCGCGGCGGGCGTCCTCTATCCTGCGTTCGGCATCTTGCTCAGCCCGATGCTCGCCGCCGCCGCGATGAGCCTCAGCTCGGTCTCGGTGATCACCAACGCGCTCCGCCTGCGTCGCGCGCTCTGACGAGCGCGCTTCCGTCGGACCAGAGCGGGGCGCTATGCTTGCTCGGACCATGGGTGCCGCCGAGAAAATACCGCGCGTATCCTTCGAGCAATTTCTGCTCCTTCTCGAGTTGAGCCACACGAAGCTCGAGTGGTTGGACGGCATCGCCTACGCCATGGCCGGTGGATCGTTCGAACACTCCAGGCTCGCAAGCCGAATCGGCACCATCCTCACCAACGCACTGCACGGCAAGCGATGCGTTGCTCTGCAGAGTGACATGCTCGTCAAGGCCCCTGTCGACGAGTTT
Organism: Myxococcales bacterium; assembly: GCA_034666145.1. Taxonomy (GTDB): domain Bacteria; phylum Myxococcota_A; class Polyangia; order Polyangiales; family Polyangiaceae; genus Labilithrix. Next base: position 667 of record JAXDMI010000987.1, read on the forward strand.
GCCGCATTCCCTGATGCGAGCGTCGTTTGCGACGAGCCGATCATGGTGATGCACGAAAAGAACCCGGCGCTCACGAACCCCACCGTCATCATCGAGGTGCTTTCGTCGTCGACCGCCGACTACGATCGGGGCGAGAAGTTCGAACGCTACAAGACGATTCCGTCGCTTCGCGAGTATGTCCTGGTGTCTCAAGACAAGAAGCTCATCGAAGTATTTTCTCGGGAGCGCGGCTGGGAGGTCGTGGTCGCAGGGACTGGCGATGAGGTGATCTTGCCCTCCATCGGTGTGACGCTCGATGTGGACGAGGTCTATTTCAATCCCCTGGAATGATCGCCCGGGCGGCTTGGAGAACAGATCGGAGTCGGCCGTTCGATCAGCGACGCCAGCCTTCGCTTTCGATCAGCGCCTCGACGCGCGCGCGGATCTCGTCGCGGATCTCGCGAACGCGCTCCTTCGGCTTGCCTTTCGGATCCTCGAGGGGCCAATCGTCTCGACGAAGTCCCGGGACGACCGGGCAAGCGTCACCGCAGCCCATCGTGATCAGCAACGCGGCCGTCTCCGCGAGCTCTTGCGAGAGGAGCTTCGGGACCTCGTTCGAGAGATCGATGTCGACCTCGCTCATGACCTCCACGACCTCGGGATGAACGCGCGCTCCGGGCTGCGTGCCGGCGGAGACGCCACGCACCTTCGCGCCGTCGGCGAGCGCATCGAGCCAGGCAGCAGCCATTTGCGAGCGACCGGCGTTGTGAACACACGCGAAGAGAACGGTCTTCATGGGACTCCTCCACTGACTCAGGATTGAGCCTCTCGTGCGGCTGCCGCGACGAGCTTCGCCGCGGCCTCCTTGCGCTCGCTGTGGCGGTCGGTCAGGTAGTCGACCTGATCGCGCAGGAGCAGCGTGAACTTGTAGAGCTCTTCCATCACGTCGATGACGCGGTCGCGATACGGCGAGTCCTTCATCCGGCCGTCTTCCTCGAACTGCTCGTACGCCTTGGCGACCGAGGACTGATTCGGGATCGTGAACATGCGCATCCAGCGGCCCAGGAGGCGGAGCGTATTCACGGCATTGAACGACTGCGATCCGCCGCTCACCTGCATGACCGCGAGCGTGCGTCCTTGCGTCGGGCGAACGGCGCCGATGGCCAGCGGGATCCAGTCGATCTGGTTCTTCATCACGCCGGTGACCGCGCCGTGCCGCTCCGGCGAGCTCCACACCTGGCCCTCCGACCACGTGCTCAGCTCACGGAGCTCGAGCACCTTCGGGTGATCGGCTCCGACGCTGTCGGCAAGCGGAAGCTCGCGCGGGTCGAAGAAGCGAGCCTCCGCCCCCATCTCGGTGATGATCCGCGCCGCCTCTTCGGCGAGAAGGCGGCTGTAGGAACGCGTGCGGAGCGATCCGTAGAGAAAGAGGATCCGCGGCGGATGTGCAGACGCAACGGATACGACGGGCCGAGCGGCGTCGTTCATTTCGCCGCCTCGTTCGCAGCGTCGCCGCCGTGGGGAACGACGACGGCATCGGCGACGTCGGGCAGAGCGGGCGTCAGCCATCGAAAGAGCACCGTGGCGGCAGCGGCGCCCGCGAGCTGGGCGACGATGAAGCCGGGCGCGTCGACCGGCCTTATCCCGGCGAACGTGTTGCTCGCGGAACGAGCGAGCGTGACTGCAGGGTTCGCGAACGACGTCGACGACGTGAACCAGTAGGCCGCCGTGATGTACGCGCCCACGGCGAAGGGCACCGCCGACGATCGGCGACGGACGCATCCCCAGATGACGGCCAGGAGGCCGAACGTCGCGACGAATTCGCTCACGAGCTGTGGGAGCCCGGCGCGAACGTGCTCGGATGCCGCGAAGACGGGCAGCGAGAACATGACGTGCGCGATCGCCGTGCCCCCGAACGCACCTGCCGTCTGCGCCACGAGGTAGACGGGCACCTCGCGCCAGGGCAGCCCGCCCTGCGATGCGTCGGCGAGCGTGACTGCAGGGTTGAAGTGCGCGCCCGAGACGGGACCGAACGTGAGGATGAGCGCGACGAGGCCGGCGCCCGTCGCGATGGTGTTGGCGAGAAGCGCGACGGCGACGTTCCCTCCGCAGAGTCGCTCGCCCATGACGCCCGAGCCGATCACGG
>JAXDMI010000988.1:0-5834 GCA_034666145.1 Myxococcales bacterium
GAGCTTCGAGCGTCTCGCGCTCGATCGCTCCGCCGCCGACCGTACCGACGCACGTTCCATCCTCGGCGAAATAGAGCTTCTGCCCGGGCGTCCCCGGCGCCGAGCCGTGCCGCTCGAGCACCGTCGCCATTGCGCCGCGCACGCCCTCGGATGCGCGTAACGCCGCGGCTTCGAGCACCTGTGCCGCAGTCGCTGTCGTGGGGCGCGCGGGCACGCAGAGATTCTACAACCGATGCCCGCCGTGGCCTATCCTAGCCGGCCGCGATGCCGACCCAGGGGCTCAGCTACGATCCCAGTCAGGTCCTCGTGATGATCCTCGCGGGCGGCGAGGGCAAACGCCTGTACCCGCTCACGCTCGACCGCGCGAAGCCCGCCGTTCCGTTCGCCGGGCGCTATCGCATCATCGATATCGTCCTCTCGAACTTCGTGAACTCCGGTCTGTCCCGGATCAAGATCCTCACGCAGTACAAGAGCGCGTCACTCGAGGAGCACATCGCGCGTGTGTGGCGGCTCTCGCCCATCCTCGATCAGTTCATCGAGGCCATCCCTGCGCAGCAGCGCACCGGCCTCTCCTGGTTCAAGGGCTCGGCCGACGCGGTCTACCAGTGCCAGCACGTCATCACCGACGAGAAACCGGAGATCGTCTGCATCTTCGGCGGCGACCACGTCTACAAGATGGACGTCCGCCAGATGATCCAGGCGCACTTCGCGCGCGACGCCGCCGCGACCGTCGCCGCCATCCCGGTGCCCCGCAAGGAGGCGCGCGACTTCGGCGTCCTCGAGATCGACTCCGACGGACGCATCATCGCCTTCCACGAGAAGGTGCAGAACCCGCCGACCATGCCGGGCTCGGACGACATGTGCCTCGCGTCGATGGGCAACTACGTCTTCCGAACCGACGACCTCATGCGCGAGCTTCATCGCGACGCGAGCGTCGAGACCAGCAAGCACGACTTCGGTCACGACATCCTCCCGCGCATGGTCGCAGACGGTCAGGACGTCTACGTCTACGACTTCAACAAGAACCTCGTCCCCGGCGAAGAGCCCCGTGCGCATGCCTACTGGCGCGACATCGGGACCATCGAAGCGTACTGGGACGCGCAGATGGACCTCATCTCGATCCATCCGCTCTTCAATCTCTACAACGAGCGCTGGCCCATTCGCACCGGCGTGACCCACGATCCGCCCGCGAAGTTCGTCTTCCGCGACGAGGCCCACGCGCGCGTCGGTATCGCGACCGACTCGATGGTCAGCCACGGCTGCATCATCTCCGGAGGCCGCATCCATCGCAGCGTCCTCTCCGTCGGCTGCCGCATCAACTCGTTCAGCGAGGTCGAGGAGTCGGTCCTCTTCGAGCGCGTCCGCATCGGTCGCCACGCCAAGATCCGCCGCTGCATCATCGACAAGGACGTCGAGGTGCCCTCCGGCGTCGAGGTCGGGTTCAACCTCGAGGCCGATCGCAAGCGCTTCTTCGTCACCGAGAACGGCCTCGTGGTCATCCCGAAGCGCGCGAAGCTCGACGACGAGAAGATGTGGCGGCTCTGACTATTGCAGCGGCACGGGGAGCGGCAGCGCGCCGGACCCGACGCGCGAGCCGTTGCCGTCGAACGTCGAGTCGCTCGAGACGTTGACCGCGTCCTCCGCGGGATCGTCTGTGGCGGACGGGACCTCCGCGAGCATCGACCCGTCTTGCACGTGGATGCCGACGGCGTTCGCGCTGATGCGTGCATGATTCACGTTTCCGCGTGACGCAGCGAAGACGAGACCCGAGCCGGCGCTCTTCGTGACCGCGACGTCGTCGACGACCATCAGCGCGCCGTCGTACGCGAGGAGACCGTGGCCGAACGTCCCGTCGGGAGCAGTGACGGTGTCCTCCACACGCGAGCCTCGCACCGTGAGCGATGCGTTCGCCGACGCGACCATCGCGATCTGCACGCTGCGCTGGACCACCACGCCGAGCAGCGTCATCGTCGCGTTCGCCTGGACGGTGGCGGCTCGGCCGGGGCCGCCCGGGGAGCTGTCGGCGAGCGTGCCGGCGATCCAGCTGTCACGCACGTCGACGGCGCTCTTGCTCGATCCGAGGATGGCGACGCCATGGTTGTCGAGCAGGGAGCTCTGCGAGACCGTGAGCTTCGCGCTGTCATCGGCCTCGAGCGCGCGGCCATGGGTGCCGTCGGAGTCTTGCGGGAGCGTGCCGCGTACGACCGTCTGGTCCATGGTCAGCGACGAGCCCGCGTTGCGCACCGACACCGCGATGTCCCGATTGCCGACGATGGCCGACTGCGTGACCGATCCGGAGGCGCCGGTCTGGATGACCATGCCACGTCCGTGGACCTTGCCCTTGCCGGCCTTGGTCGCCGAGACGATCGACTTCGTCAGCGTGACCTTGGTCGACGCATCGATGGCGTAGATGCCGCTCTCGGTATTGCCCACCACCGCGGAGCCCGTGAGCGTCGCCACGCCGCCGAGCTCGAGCTCGACGCCGTAGCCGCGTCCACCGGCGCTGTCGGGCGCCGTGCCCGTGACGAGCGTTCCATCGAGAGAGAGCGTCGCCTTCGGCCCGATCGCGGTGGTGCCCATCGTCTGGTTGTCGACGACCGCGCTCGCAGCGAGGTTCGCGACGCCACCCGTGATGCACGCGACACCGATGCCGTTGTCGCCGCTCGCGCTCGGCTTCGTGGCGTGCACGACGAGCCCGTGCGCGCTGAACGTGCCCGCGTGCTCGACGTGCACGCCGACGTCACTGCTGCCGTTCACCGTCACGCGCTCGGCATCGAGTAGGCCGGTATCGACGGAGAGACCGGGACCCGTACCGGCGCTGGGGCTGGGTAGCGTGCCTTCGACGACGACGTCCGTGACCACCGCATGTGAGCCCTTCCCGTAGGAAAATAGGCCTATTTCGTGATTGCGTACGAGCGCGGTCGCAGTCGTCTCGCTCGTCGCTCCGTCGCGCGTCATCACGCCGAGACCGAAGTCGCCGGACGCGTTCGACTTCGTCGCGAGCACCACGGAGCGCTCGATGAGCGCATGCGTAGACGACGCTGCAACGAGGATGCCCGTGTCGACGTTGTCGGCGACGGCGCTGTCGCGAACGATGAGGTCCGCGCCGCCGTTGGCGAGGATGCCGAGGCCGCGTCCCGGCGACACCGCGATGCTGCCGCGGATCGCCGAGCGCTCGATGACGGCATGCGTGCCGGCGCCGGTCACGCTGACACTGTCGGCGCGATTGGCGGAGAGCACGGCATCGCGCAACGTGAGGGTGGCCGCTCCCGCGACGGTAGCCGCGCCGAGGTGGCCGGAGACGGTCATGCCCTCGACGGTGACTGCGACCGCGCCGCCCGCGATGATCCCCGCGACGTTGCTGCCGTCGCTCGCGAGCGTGACCTGCGCCGGACATCGACCGACGATGCGCACCGACTTGGTCGGAGCGACGCTCTCCGTGTACGTGCCGGCCTCGACGGCGATGACCGCGTTGGCACCGGCGGCAGCGAGCGCCGCGCCGATGGTGCGGACGTGCGTGGCATCGACCTGACCAGCGGTGAACGCGGCTTTCACGAAGTGCGTCGCACCGGCCGGCGGGAACGCAGCGGCGCAATCGCCGACGGGCGCGCACGTGGCGCTGCCGAGCGTCTCCTTCGTCGCGCCCGTGCACGCGGCGGTGGGGAGGATCGCGCGACATCCCCATCCGCTCGGGTCCTTCTCGAAGCCAGCAGCGCACGTCGCGGGTCCGACCGGCTGACACGCGGTCTGTCCGAGGACCGGCATCGTGCCCGGCGCGCAGTCGGCGGCGGGCAACACGTCCCGACAGCCGTGGCCCGACGGATCGGCGGTGAACCCCGCGGGACAGGCTTGCCAGCCGAGCGTCTTGCACGCGCCCGTGTCGTCGACGCGTTGCTCTTCGGTGCACGTCGCTGGGACGCAGGCCCCGCTCGCGTCGGCGACGGTGCCTGCCGCACACGCGCTCGGCGGCGACGCCGTCGCTCCACCGCCGTCACTGGAGCACGCGAGCAGCGACACCACGAACGCGGCCGCGGCCACGCGCATCACGCCGGAGAGGGAGAGGCTCACAGCGTCGAGCCTAGCGCGTCTCGCACCGCCGTCGCTCGATCGAGAATCGCGTCGACCGCCTTCGCGACCGGGGCTCCGCCACGACGCCGAATTTCGAGGGCGAGCGGGCAGTGCTCCGCCCAGATCGCGTCTCGGGAGCCCTCGTTCGCGGCGCGGATGAAGGCGTGGACGGCCTCGTCCCACGCGCCCGACGCCGCCGCCAGCTCCGCTTTGATCACGGCACCGAGAGCCCGGCGCCTTCGCAGTCGAACGTCGCAGCGCGCGAAGTCGTCGGCGATCGACAGCTCGACGAGCGGCACCTTCTCGCCGCGGGAGAGCTTCACGAAGGTCTGGAGGCGATCCTTCAGATCGAACGCGCTCGCCTCGAACGATGCGATCTCGCCGGGCAAGAGCCGCGCATCCGCGGCGTAGAGCGCGACGCGACAGCGATAGAGCCAGTAGAAGTTCTGGCGATCGGCATCGGCCGGAGATGGCGTGAAATACGCGCGCCAGTCGCCCTCGCGCGTCATGTACGCCAGGCGGCCCTCGGTCCAGCGGAAGGTCAACAGCGAGCGATCGAGCCGCACCGCCGTCGCGAGATGGTGCTTCGCGCGGTCCACCGGTCCGGTCTCCGAGAGCATCAGCCCGACCTGCGCGTGCGCCTCGGCGAGCGACGGCGCGAGCTCGAGGCACGTCGCGAGATGCCGGATCGCCACGTCTTCCTCACCGCGCTGCATCGCCACCGCGCCGATCGCGAGGTAACCCTCCGCGCGATCGGGGGCGAGCGCACGCGCGCGCGCCGCGAGCGCCTCCGTGCGATCGAGCGCATCGGCGTCGTTCGTGATGGTGAGCGCCATCGCGTTCGCCACTGCGAGCGACGCGATCACCAGCGGATCGGCGGGCGAGGTCTTCCGCGCCTGCTCGAGCAGCGTGATGGCGTGGTGGAACGCGCCTGGCCAGCGTTTTCCGTACTCGTGACGCGCGCGCAGGAAGAGATCGAGCGCCTTCGGATCGGTGAGCGGCTCGCGTGCGAGGCCACGCAGCCGTGCGTCGAGCATGCGCGCCGTCGACGCCGCCGTTTCGCGTGCCCACACGAGCACGTCCTCGAACGCGCACTCGGTCTTGCGCTGCCACAAGACGAGCGCGTCGCGCCGGCCCACGAGACGTGCCTCGAGCGCGACACGCGTAGCATCGAGCGGCTCGACGCGGAGATGGAGATCGGCGTCGATGGTCGACGGCGCAGCATCGAGCGACGCCACCTCGATGCCCTCGGCATGACGGAGGACGTCGGCCATCGTCTCGACGACGCCGCCGGTGAGCGCTGCATGCTCCGGCGCGGTGGGCGATGCTCGAACCACGAGCCGGCGCGCGGCACGTGCTCGCGAGGCCAGCGCGCTCGCGGCCTGCCGTGACGGCGCCGACGACGCGAGCGCAGCCGCCACCGCCGCCGCCGAGGAGAAGCGATCGTCACGACGCGCGGAGAGACAGCGCTGCACGACCGCGGAGAGCTCGTCGGGAACGCCCTCGAGGCTCTCGCGGATGTCCACCGCCGACGACCGCGGCGAGCGACGCGCCTCCGCGCCTGCGAGCAGCTCGAAGAGCACGAGGCCGAGCCCGTAGACGTCGGTGCGCGCATCGACGACGCCGCCCTCGATCTGCTCCGGCGCCATGAACGCGGGGGTTCCGGGTTGGCGACCGGTCACGTCCTCGGCGAGCGCGGTGGCGATCCCGAAGTCGGTAAGCTTCACGACGCCCGCGGACGAGAGCAGCACATTGGCCGGCTTGAG
>JAXDMI010000989.1:0-3762 GCA_034666145.1 Myxococcales bacterium
CCGACGTTGATGCCCCGGAGCAGCGCGACGAACGTTCCGTCCTTCGTGGCCATGCCTTGACATTGGCATTACCTTCCTCATATTACCATCGTAATGAACGCCAAGGCCGAACAGAAGGAGCGTACGCACGAGACGATCCTCGCCTCCGCGGCGCGGCTCCTGCGCGAGCGCGGGATCTCCGGCGCGCGTGTCGCCGACGTCATGAAGGGCGCCGGGCTGACGGTGGGCGGCTTCTACGCGCACTTCCCGTCCAAGGAGGCGCTCGTCGACGACGCGCTCCGCAACACCGCCGCCGCGATGCGCTCCCAGCTCTTCGCCGGCCTCGAGACCAAGGACGAGGCCGATCGCGCCGAGGTGGTGCTCAAGCGCTACCTCTCGACCGCCCACCGCGACGACGTCGCGCGCGGCTGTCCCTTCCCCGCCGTGGTGGGCGAGATCGCGACCACGGCCGGCGAGCATCGTGAGGTCCTCGGCGAGCAGGTCGAGACCTTCGCGGGCGAGCTGCAGGCTTACCTCCGGAGCAGCGACGTCTTGCAGCGCCGCCATCTCGCGCTCGGGCTGCTCGCGCTCATGTACGGCGGGATCAGCCTTGCGCGCGCGCTGCGCGGCACTCCCCTCTCCGACGAGATGATCCGCGCGTGCCGGGCCTTCGGTCGCATCGTGGTGCGATCGTGAGCGAGGCCGTTCGCGCTCCCAAGACCACGAAGCACCTCGACGAGCTCCAGCGCCTCGTGCGCGAAAAAGCCGGCGCTCCGCCGATCGCGACGCTCATCGGCTTCGACGCGGTGGAGATGGACCTCGCGCGCTCGGTGTTCGAGATGGACGCCGGCAGCCGCCACGCCAACCCGATGGGAACGCTGCACGGCGGCGTGATCTGCGATCTCTCCGATGCCGCGATGGGCACCGCCATGGCGACGACGCTCGAGGACGACGAGAGCTTCACGACCCTCGACCTCACCGTGAAGTTCTTCAAGCCGATCTGGAACGCTCGCTTGCGCGCCACCGCGCACGTCGTCAAACGAACGCGTACGCTGGGGCTCGTCGAGTGCGAGGTCGAGGACGACAAGGGCAGCCTGGTCGCCAAGGTTTTCAGCACGTGCATGGTGTTACGAGGACAGGAGGCGAAGGGACGATGACGTACAGCTATGTGATCGATGCTGCTCGGACGCCGCGCGGGCGCGGCAAGGCCGGCAAAGGCGCGCTCTCCAACATCCATCCGCAGGAGCTGCTCGTGCAGGTCCTCCGTCACCTCGAGAAGCGTACGCCGCTGACGACGAGCCACGTCGACGACGTCATCGTCGGCTGCGTCTCGCAGGCCGGCGAGCAGGGCGCGAACATCGCGCGCAACGTCGTCCTCGCCGCCGGATGGCCCATCGAGGTCACCGGTGTTTCGCTGAATCGCTTCTGCGGCTCGGGCCTGCAGGCGGTGAGCTTCGGCGCGATGGGCGTCGCATCGGGCGCTCAGGATCTCGTCGTGGCAGGCGGCGTCGAGAGCATGTCGCGTGTGCCCATGGGCTCCGACGGCGGCGGCGTCGACGGCAACAACATCAAGCTGCGCGAGCGCTTCTTCCAGGTGCCGCAGGGCATCAGCGCGGATCTCATCGCGACCCTCGAGGGCTTCGAGCGTTCCGAGCTCGACGACCTCGCGCTCCTCTCGCAGAAGAACGCGGCCCGCGCCATCGAGGAAGGTCGCTTCGCCAAGTCGCTCGTCGCCGTCACCGATCCGGTCACGGGGGCGGTCGCGCTCGCGAAGGACGAGTCGCCTCGTGCCGACACCACGAAGGAGGGCCTCGCGGCGCTCGGCGCTTCGTTCACCGCGATGGGCGCAGCGGCGGTCGGCCCCAAGGGCGAGACGCTCGACGAGATCGCACGGAGCTATTTTCCGCAGGTAAAGGCCATCAATCACCTGCATACTGCAGGCAACTCCAGCGGCCTTGCCGACGGCGCCGCCGCGGTCGTCCTTGCCTCGGAGCGCTACGTCAAGGAGCACTCGCTCCGTCCGCGCGCTCGCATTCGCGCCATGACCACCATCGGCAGTGACCCCGTGCTGATGCTCACGGCGCCGGCGCCCGTCAGCGAGAAGGCACTGCGCATCGCCGGCATGAAGGCGCGCGACATCGACCTCTGGGAGATCAACGAGGCCTTCGCCGCCGTCGTCTTGCAGACCATCCGCAAGCTCGACATCGATCCCACACGGGTGAACGTCAACGGCGGAGCCATGGCGCTCGGCCATCCCCTCGGCGCGACCGGCGCGATGCTCCTCGGCACCGCGCTCGACGAGCTCGAGCGCTCCGGCAAGCAGACCGCGCTCATCACGATGTGCATCGGCGGCGGCCAGGGCATCGCCACCATTCTCGAGCGCGTATAAGGAAGTCGTTAAGACGCTCGGTCCACCCGCCCCGCGAGGCCGGGCCGCCGCGCCGCCGTCGTAGGCTGCGCGGCGCGTGGCCATTCCAGCAGTAAGCCCGAGCTCGCACACTCTTTCATCGTCGACCGGCGGGCACCGCGTCTCGCCACTGAGGGTCCTCGTCTGGGCGGCGCTCGGCGTGGTCTTCGGAGACATCGGTACGTCGCCTCTCTACGCGATGTCGGAGACGGTCTCGTCCCACCTCGCGGCGACGCAGGGCCTCAAGGAGAAGGTCACGCTCCAGTTCGGCCAGTACTACGGCCGAGAGGAGGTCCTCGCCTGGACCTCGATGTTCTTCTGGGCGATCGCGATCGTCGTCACGCTCAAGTACGTCGTCCTGATCCTGCGCGCCGACAACCAGGGCGAGGGCGGAATGTTCTCGATCCTGGCCCTCCTCAAGGCCAGGGCAGCGAAGCTGTTCTCGGCGCGCGGCATGACCGTGGTCGTGATCATGGCGGTGGTCGGCTCCGGCCTGATCCTCGGCGACGGGGTCATCACCCCTTCCCTGTCGATCATGTCGGCGTGGGAGGGCCTCGAGGTCATCACGCCGCGCTGGTCACCGTTCGTGCCGTGGCTATCGGTGGGGACGCTCATCGCGCTCTTCGGGATCCAGCGCTTCGGGACACATCGCGTCGGGTCGATCTTCGCGCCGGCCATGGCGGTGTGGTTCGCGGCCATCGCCGCCATGGGCATCGCGAACATCGTGAAGCACCCGGACATCTTCGCGGCCCTGAACCCGGTGCACTGCGTGCGCTACGTCCGGCACTTCCCGAAGGCGACGCTCTACGTGATCGGCTCGGTCGACCTCTGCATCACCGGCTGCGAGGCGCTCTACGCGGACATGGGGCACTTCAGCCGGCCCGCCGTCCGGCGCGCCTGGTTCTGGGTGGTGTGGCCGGCCCTCGCGCTCAACTACCTCGGACAGGGCTCGCGCATGCTCGATCCGACGCCGATCGCCTCCGGCAACGTCTTCTTCGCGCTCGTGCCGTCCACCGCAGGCTACGTCTATCCGCTGGTCATCATCAGCTGGCTGGCGACGATCATCGCAAGCCAGGCGCTGATCTCCGGGGCGTTCTCGCTCGTCGGGCAGGCGATGCAGCTCGGGCTGTTCCCGCGGGTCAGCGTCGTCCACACCAACGCGCACGTCGAAGGGCAGATCTACATCCCCGAGGTGAACTGGGCCTACCTCGGCCTGTGCATCATGCTGGTCGTGGTCTTCCGGAGCTCGCACAACCTCGCGCCGGCGTACGGCCTCGCCGTTACCGGAACGATGGCGTTCACGACCATCCTCTTCTACCTCGTGGCGACGCGCGTCTGGAAGTGGAGCGCCTTCATCATCGGCCCGGTGTGCGCGG
>JAXDMI010000990.1:0-6739 GCA_034666145.1 Myxococcales bacterium
GTGGTTCACTATGGGGCCCGGCTGCCAATCGCGCAAGGGGCGGAGCGAATTTTTGCGACCGCGTCCGTCGCCGGGGCTCTAGCCACCTGATGAGCACATCGAACACGTGGGCCGCGGCTGCGCTGGCGCTCTTCGCATCGGCGGCATCGGTGGGAAGCGCCGCCTGCGCCGCACCGACTCCACCTGAGGAGGGGGAGTCGAGCGAGAGCGCGCTCCAGACCATCGGCCCCGATGCCATGGTCGGCCCCATCGCGCTCGGAGAGAGCGTGGTCGTCTCGTACACGAAGAATCCGCTCTACCGCGTGCTCCGCTATCACGGCGCCGCCGGCGATCACCTCGACATGAAGGTCACGCGCACGGGCGTCCGCGCCGAGGACATGCGCACGTGGATCGCGCACACGAACGGCTCGGTCATCCGCGCCGGCTCACGCGGCAACGCCAGCGCCGACCTCGATACCGACGGCGACGTGCTGCTCGTCGTCCGTCAAGACCGCCTCGAGGACACGACCGTCCTCGTCACGCTCACCGGCGTGCATGCGTCGCATCCCGTGTTCGATCTCCCCGAGTGGGCGCTCGGTCGCGATCTCGCAGTCCCCATCGACTGCACCGTGAACAGCCCGAGCGGCGTCACGCCTTTCCACGTCGACGCCGCGCTCCGCGTCGAGCCAGGCACCGCGGTCCAGCCGCGCGCGGCCCTCACGTGGGCGAGCGAGGCGGCATTCGCGGACGGCGGCAGCATCGAGAAGCAGATCGGTCACAAGCTCCTCACCGAAGATCTCGCGACCTACTACGGCACGCGCGCGCCGCTCTCGCTCTTCAGCGATCCCTCGAGCTACGGAAAGCCGAGCAGCTGGGGTGAGAAGCTCGTCGTCGACGAGGAGACCACGACGCGCTTCTCGGTCTTCTTCGAGTACAGCCAGGGCTCGACGCCGAACGTCTACAAGGTGCACGGCCCCTCGGCCGCGATGCAGCTCGATCCCGATGGCATCGCGTTCAGCTTCGCGCGGGCCGGATCGAACGCCATGGATTACCCGGGCTACTCCATCGCGTGTCACGCGAAGGCCGCGGCTCCGTCCTGTCCGACGTGCACGGTCCCGCACCCGTGCTCGTACGGCTTCACCGAGGTCGCGGGGATTTGCACGCGTCCGCCCGCGCCGATCAAGTCACCGCGTGTCTTCACCGACATCACGGCCGGGCCGTACAGCACGTGCGCGCTCGACAGCGGAGGCAAGGCGACCTGCTGGGGCGCGAACAACTCGTTCGTCCGACCCGAGACGTTCGAGCAAGTGGTGGCCGGCGAGATGTACCACTGCGGGATCACCACGAGCGGCGAGCTCTCGTGCTGGCAGAGCTACGGCTTGCACGTGAACTGGAACACGCTGCCGTACGGCACGTTCTCGAAGGTGGCCGTCGGCCAAGCGCATGCCTGCGCGCTGCGCAAAGACGACGGCACCGTGCGCTGCTGGGGCAATGTCGTGCAAGCGAGCGTGCCTACCGGCGCATTCGTCGACGTCGTCGCCGCCGCGGATCACACGTGCGCGCTCGATGCTGCCGGCACCATCGCGTGCTGGGGACAGGACTATCGCATGGGCGGCGTCGCTCCACCGACCGGCGCGTTCAAGAAGCTCTCTGCGAGCCCATTCCTGTTCTGCGGTCTCCGCGATACCGGCGCGCTGGTGTGCTGGGGCGATTACGTGTCCGGCATCTACGGCAACATGGCGGGCACGCCGACGCCGTACGACTTCGGCGGCACCTACGTCGATCTCGCGGCCGGCTCCGGCGCCGCCTGCGGGATCGACGCGAGCCACGTCGTGCACTGCGTCGGCTTCCGCAACGGCGACGGCGACGGTGCCGCGCTCGAGAACGCGATGTTCACGAAGATCGCGTTCGGGGCGGGACACACCTGCGCCATCGATGTCGACGGTGAGGCGCGCTGCTTCGGGACCAGCACGGCGGCCACCAGCCCGCCGAGCCCGTGAAGAAGTGAAGAACATGAAGAACATGATGAGGAACACGACCATGCTCTCTTCGTCCTTCTCGCGCTTCTCTCTCCTCGCCTCGGTCGCGATGCTCGCGGCCTGCTCGAGCGCCGCTGCCGGCGACAACGGCGCGAGCGACACGTCGGAAGGTGCACAGACTTCGTGCACGACCGGCATCATGCTTCCGGACGCGGCCGTCGAAGGCTACGTCGTGAGCGATCCGGTCGCGCCGAAGAAGAGCCTCGGCATCTCGCTCGGTGTCCTCGACGAGCGCGCGCCCACGTCGATCGATCCGCCGGCGATGCTCGCCTACGACGATGCCTCGGGCCTCGCGCGCAAGGGCTACGAATTCCATGCGAAGCGCGGCGAGCGCTTCTCGATGGACTCGTTCACCTCGCAGTCGGTGGGCTTCGAGGTCTTCGGACCGATCCAGACTTGCCACGCACCGGCGACGGATGCGCCGGCGTCGTTCGAAGGCATCCACGGCTGGCGAGCGCCCGCCGACGGCACGTATCTCGTGGTCCCGGCCCACTCGCTCTATCGCGAGACGAGCGGCGCGATTCATCCGTATCCGCAGCCGGAGGCGTCGTATCCCGGCGTGCTCGCGATCCGGCGGCTGCTCGCCGACGACACACCCGCTGGGCATGCGTTCGTCGAATCGACGCCGCTGCCGCTCTATGGCGCGAGCGCGGTCGCGGTGCGCACGCTCGCGGGAGAGACGAAGCCCGCTCTGCTCATGATCGGCACGAAGCTCCCCGCGACCAACGGCGGCGCGGCGCAGGTTCCGTCGCTCGTCGTCGTCAGGCAACACGCCGAGCCGCTCTACGTTCCGCAGTGCAAGGAGGGGCTGGGCGGCATCACCGCGGGAGACTTCGACGGCGACGGTGCCACCGACGTCCTCTCGGGTACGAATCTCTTCAAGGGGAACGCCGACGGTACCTTCACGTGCGAGCCGAGCGGCCTCGTCGTCTACGGCGGCACGGTCATGGGGCCGGTCGACGTCGACGGCGACGGCGCGATGGACGTGCTCTCCGTCGAATTCAACGGAGGAGGCAGCAGCACGACGACGACGGTATGGGTGACTCCGTACTTTCGTCGCGGCGCCGCGTTCGTCAGCGGCGCGAACCGTCGCCTCGACGTACCGTTCGGCACCACGTTCGACGGCACGCGCTCGGCGTTCCTCGACGTGACCGGCGACGGAAAACCGGAGATCGTCGCATCGATGATCGATCCCGCCGTAGCGTCGAATCCCGCGGTCGCGGCCGAAGACAAGATGAAGGTGCTCGCGTTCGCGGTCCCCACGTACGTGCCGCAAGACGCGACGCCTCAGGCGATCGGCGCGCCTTCGCTCGCGCTGGTTCGAGTGACGGCGATCACATCGCTCACGCCGCATCCCTACGAGATCGACAATCGCGGCCCGAGGTTGTTCGACGCCGATGGCGACGGTCTCCGCGATCAGGTACTGCCGCGCACCACCTACTCGTACGCGGGGTTCGGCCTCGCGTACGGCGCGCCGGCGCCTGCGGGCGGCTTCCGGTTGCCGTGGGACGTGCCGTCGATGAACAACTTCGGCTCGCAGGTGATCGTCGAGCACCTCGACTACGACGGCGACGGCTGCGAGGACGTGCTCGTCGCCGGCTACGGAATGCGCCTATTTCGCGGCGTTCGCTGCATCCCGCACTGAGCGGCGCGGAGCGCACGACTCCTCTACGACGGGTGCGCGGACGCGGCGGAGACGACGGGCACTCCGTCTTCGGTCTGCGCAGGAACGAGCGTCAGTCGGAAGACGGTGCCGCGCGTCGAGGTCGACTCGAACGTCAGCTCACCGCCCATCTCGTGGGCGAGGCGCTTGCTGATGGTGAGGCCGAGCCCCGTGCTGCTGCGCGACGACTTCGTGGTGAAGAACGGGTCGAAGATCCGCGACGCGTTCTCGAGCGTGATGCCGGCGCCGTTGTCCGATACCTCGACGACCGCGCCGCGTGAGATCGACGGCACGAGCGCGATGCGCAGTCGATTGCTCGCGCGGGTCGAGAGCGGCATTGCCTCGAGCGCGTTCGCGATCAGCGCGAGCAGGATCTGACCGAGCCGCGCCGCGGTGCCTCGCACGAGCGGCACGTCGCGGTAATCGCGTTCGAGGTCCGCACGCTCGGCGATCTTCTGCGCGGCGAGGACCAACGTCGACTCGATGACGGTCGCTGCGTCGATCGGACCGATCTCGTCGTCGTCGACGCGCGAGAGCGCAAGGAGATCGCGCACCACGGTGCGGATGCGATCGACCCCGGCCAGCGCAACGCCCAGCGCCTCTCGGCTGACGCGCGTCGAATCGCCGAGCAACGCGATCTCACGACGGGCCATCTCGACGTTGTTGAGCACGTAGGCGAGCGGGTTGTTGACCTCGTGCGCCACGCCTGCGGCGAGCATGCCGACAGACGCGAGTCGTTCGGTCATCACCACCTGCTCGCGGAGCCGCGTGCGCTCCGTCACGTCGCGTCCGACGAGCAGCCGCGCCGGCTGACCGCGGTAGCTCACGATCTGCGTGGGCGAGACCTCCACGAGCACAGTGGCGCCACCTCGTGTCAGGAGCGCGCCCTCGGCGATGTCCGGCATGTCCCCGTGCGCCGGATCGGCGTGCATCCGTCTCTGGAGCGGCGCTCGCCACTGAGGCGGGATGATGCCGAAGAAGGAGGTGCCCGCGAGGTCCGCGAGGTTCTCGTAGCCGAGCGTGCGGATGACCGCGCCGTTGACCCAGAGGATCTTTCCCTCGCGATGAATGACCACGAGGATCGGAAGCCGGTCGAGGAGCGTCTGCATCTCGCCCGTCGAGTGCTCGGCCGCGTGGAGCCCTTCCTCGAGCTCACGGCGCTGCTGCTCCAGGAGATTGGGGGCCTTCGGTCGATGGATGGCCGCGCGCACCGAGCGTCGGAGCCGCCCGAGCACCGAGCGTGACGGAGGAAGGTCGAGCACGATCTCCAGCAAGCGCGGCGTGACCGTGCTCTTCACCACCGTCGCGGGTGGGAGGCCGAGAATGCAGGGCAGCTCGATGAGCATGCCTTCGAAGATGTAGAGATACGGCGCGCTCGGCGCATACAGCTCGGGGATGGCGCAGCGGAAATGCATCCGATCTTCGGACGGAAACCTCGTCTGCAGGACGAGGTGAGGAACCGTGGCCGGCGCCACCCAGCGATCGCCGGCGAGATAGACGCTCTGGAGCGAGATCACCGTGCGCGCGATCTCGCGCAGGAAGAAGAACGAGGGCGCTTGCAGCATCTTTCGCCCGACGGTGCGCATCTGCTCGGCGTCGCCGTCGACCCGTCGCGACAACTGATCGAGGATGGCGACGAGCGTGTCCCACTCGATCTCGCCGCGCGGGGCCGTGAGACGCGCGGCATCGAGCCCGAGCGGCTCGGTGAGCTCCTCGCGGCCGATGCCGATCTGCTCGGCTGCCTCGAAGAGGTGCATCGCCATTTTGCTCGGGAGGCGCATGGCCTCGCTGAGGTTAAGGCAAAGACGAGAGATCGCTAGCGCAAGGAGGGTTCGAGAACGCGAATCCAACCGTCCTGAACGGGGCGGCCCGCGAAGTCGGTGTAGTCGCGTACGAGGTCGAACCGCGCGGGATCATGAGGAGGCCGTCGTCGCTGCCCGCGCTGCCTCCGCAAGCCGCCGCCAGCAGCACCGACGCGATCGCGAGCGCGCGTGCAGCCTTGCGAGACATCGGTGACATCGCAGACGTCCTGAGCAAGCCCCGTGCGCGCCGAGCGCGCGTGCATCACCGCGAGAGCGCTCATGCCTACGTCGGATCTGGATCGGCCACGGCTCACTTCTCACCCCCGGCGATCCTCGTCGCGCGCGAGATCAGCGACTCTCGGCGAGCGCCTTGTCGATCAGCTTCTTGAACTTCGGCAGCGGCTGCGCGCCGCTCAGGTAATAGCTATTGATCAGGAATGCCGGAGTGCCGGATATCCCGATGTCGGTGCCGATCCGATCATCCGTATCGATGGCCGTCTTGTGGGTCTGCGAATCGAGCGCGCGTGCGACGGCCTTGATGTCCAAATTGAGCTCCGAGGCATATTCGTCGAGATCAGAGCGCTTCAGATGCTGCTGGTTGGCAAAGAGCTTGTCGTGCATCTTCCAGAATCCGTCCTGGCCCTTCTGCGCGAGGGCCTCGCGCGCGAGCTCCGCGGCCATCGCGGCATCGGGATGCATCGGCAGCGGCTTGTCGCGCCAGACGATCTTCACCTTGTCGCCGTAGAGCTTCTCGATCTCGGTGACCGTGGACTCGGCACGCTGGCAGAACGGGCACTGGAAATCCGCCCACTCCTGGATGACCACCTTCGCGTCCTTGCCGCCGCGGAAAGGCGCGCCCGCGGGGACCGGCGGAGCGTGCTTCTTTTCCGGCTCGGGAGCGCCCTTCGCGTCCTTCATGAGGCTCGCGTAGTAGTCCTTCGCGGCCGCGGCGCCGTGGTGGTCGTCGAACTTGCGCAGCTCCTCGTCGATGATCTTCTGGAACTTCTCGAACGGCTGCGCGCCCACGAGGCGGCGTCCGTTGACGAAGAAATGCGGCGTGCCCGTCGCCTGGACGTCGTCACCGAGCTCGGCGTCGACGTCGATCTCCTTCTGGTGCTTCTTGTCGTTGATGGCGGTCTTCAGCTTCGTGGCATCGAGGCCGAGCTGGGCGCCGATCTTGGTGAGGTCGTCGTCCTCGAGCTTGGGCTGCGAGTCGAAGAGCTTGTCGTGCATCTTCCAGAATCCGTCCTGGCCCT
>JAXDMI010000991.1:0-5806 GCA_034666145.1 Myxococcales bacterium
CCGCGACCTCGTCGGCGCGCTTCTTCGCCTCGGCCTTCGAGCGCGTGATGCCCTTCGGCGCCTTGTCGGCGCCCTTGTACGCGACAAGGACGTGCTGCGCGGCGATGGCATCGGGCACGGTCGCCGGCGTCGCCGAGGAAGCGGAGGCGGAGGCCGCGAGCGGCGCGGAGCCGGCCGTCGATGCGCTCGCGGCTGCGCTCGGCACGTCGGTCGCCGGGCTGATCTTCGGCTTGTCGTCGCAAGCGCTCGCCACGGCTGCGATCGCGAGGCCGATCACCACCACAGACCAGCTCGATTTCCCGCGGTTCTCCATCGGCCATGCTTACTACAGCTCGCAGGATGTCGGCGACAAGGCAGCCGCGAAGCAGCAGCGCGGCTGCGTGACCGAAGGATGACGGTGAACGATGCGCGAACCGACCACGATCGAAAGGATCGTGTCTTCGCTGCTCACAGAAACCGCGCCCACCGAGAGCCTGCTCGTCTTCTCCGACGTCCACCTCGGGAGCGACATCCAGGACGAGGGCGTGAACAAGGCGCGGCGGTCCGTGTCCGTCGACCGCGATCTCGTCCACCTCCTCGCGCACTATCGCGCGCAGAAGCCGCCCGCCGATCGCTGGCGCATCGTCATTGCCGGGGACTTCATCGACTTCATCGGCATGACCGTCGTGCCCGAGGCGGGCGCGATGGAACGCGAGCTCACCGACGAAGAGCGACGTCATGGTGTCGGCAACACCGCCGATCACGCGCGCCTCAAGCTGGCGCGCGTCGCTGCGCGTCACGCCGACGTCTTCGCCGAGCTCGCCGCGTTCGTGGCCGATGGTCACACGCTCTCGCTCGTGCACGGCAACCACGACATCGAGTTCCACTGGGACGCCGTGAAGGACGACTTTCGCGCCTTCCTTCTCGCGCACGCGCCCGCCGCTGCCGCTGACGAAGAGGAGCGCGCGGCCTTCCTCGCGCGCATCGAGTTCAATCCGTGGTTCTTCTATCGCGACGGCGTGGCGTACATCGAGCACGGCCACCAGTACGATCCGTTCTGCGCCACCGAGCACATCATGGCGCCGCTCTCGCCGCTCGATCCGCGCCGCGTCGCGCGCGGCTTCTGCGACACGCTCCTCCGCTTCGTCGTTCGCCCGACGCGCGGGATGAAGGAGCACGGTCACGAGAACGTCGGCCTCGGCCACTACCTCTCGTTCGGCATGCAGCTGGGCCTCCAGGGCATGCTGAAGCTGGGCGTCGCCTTCACGAAGGCGGTCGCGGAGATGTTCCGTCTGCGCCGCGCTCATCTCTCCGACGCCGCGAAGACGCTACGCGCCGAGCACGAGGTGCTGGTGGCGAGGCTCGCGGGCGCCACGCGCCTCGGGCTCGAGCGCCTGCGGGCCCTGCTCTCGCTCCAGACGCCGCCGATCACGAAGACCATCTCCGGCATCATGCGCGGTGTGCTCCTCGATCGACTCGCGGTGGCGGTCGTCGCGATCGTGATGCTGGCTGTGCTCGCCGTGCTCGGTGTCTTCCACGGCGGCCTTGCCGCCGGCGCGACGTGGGCGGCGGGCGGCGTCGTCCTCGCGTGGATCCTCCTCCACGTCTACTTCTCGCGGCAGCGCACCATCGATCCCGCCGAGCAGATGGTCGAGCGCGCGGCGCATCTCGCGAAGCTCTTTCCGGCGGCGTTCGTGGTGATGGGCCATACGCACATCCCGGTCGCGGTGCCGGCAGGCGCGGCGACGTACATCAACGTCGGCTCGTGGGCGGAAGAGGCCCCCGAGACCGAGGAGCCGTCGGCGCCCGCCTATCGCGCGGCGCGCACGCACCTCGTCATCCACGTCCGCAACGACCAGCCCGAAGCGCAGTTCTGCACATGGGAGAACGACGCTCCGCAGCCACGCGTCCTTCCTGCACCGACGCGCACGCGCACCAGCTGAGCGCGTGGGCTGTCGATCAGGAAGGTCGATCAGGAAGCCATGCGCGCCGGAACCACGGCGCTGTGGATGACCGTGGTCGGCTCGCGACGGAGAAGGATCGGACGCTCCTCGATCACGCAGCAGCGCGGGTCGAGCAGATAGCCGGCATCGGTCCTCACCAGGACGTCGCCGAGGCCCATCCTCTTGAGCTTCGAGATCGCCGAGTACACGCGACCGGCGAGCGCGTCGGGACCGGCTTTCTCTCCGAACCAGCCGGCGTCGAAGACCTCGTTGACGGTCAGGCCCCGGCGCGGCGACGTGCGATGCGCGGTGACCATCGCGCGGAAGATGCGGCGCAGCGGACCCTTGTTACTGAGGTCGATGCGTACGCCACCGGAAACGGTGAAGTACTCCCCGTCGCGCGCGACGAAGACGGAACGGGTCGGGATCTGGCTGGCGGAGGGGAGGAGCTTCATGGCGCTGGACACCCGAGGTGCAGCCCGCGTGCCGCTGGGTCGCCACGCCGGAACCCGCCAGAAAACACCGTGGATCATGGGAAAAGCCACGGGTCGGGATCCAGGCAGTCGCCGAACGGAGACACCATCGCGATCGGTTCGATCATGCGGGCTCCTTGCCGGTGAACGAGCCGGGTGGCACGCTCGGCCCGCTCATGTCCGAGGCCGCTCCGCCGATCGATCCACCCCCCGCGCTCTCCTTGGAAGAGCTCGGCTGGACCGCGACGCTGGCCACTCATGTGACCACCGAGGAGTCCGCGCTCCGTCCGGCTCGGGTGGCATCCGTGTATAGTGCACACGTCGACGTGTGGCTCGGCGATACGGCGGCTCCGCGCATGGCGTCGCTCCGCGGGCGCGCTCTACGTGACGCACCGGAAGGCGGCGTGGCGGTCGGCGACTGGGCGCTCATGGCACCCGCATCGGAAGGCTCGGAGGACGTCGTCGTCGAGCGGATCCTCCCGCGGCGCACCGCGTTCGTACGCCAGGCCGCCGGCGAGCGCTCCGAGCCGCAAGCGATCGCGGCCAACGTCGATCGCGTGCTCGTCGTGACGTCGGTCGAAGGCGACTTCAACGCGCGTCGTCTCGAGCGCTATCTCGTGGCAGTGGCGACGAGCGGCGCCGAAGGCATCATCGTCCTCGCGAAGGCCGATCTGCTCGCGGAGCTCGACGACGTCGTCGTCGAGGCAGCGAAGCTCGCACCGGTGATCCTCACCAGCGCGCGCAGCGGTCTCGGGCTCGACGAGCTGCGCGCGCAGATCCCGCGCGGCACCACGGCAGCGATGGTCGGTTCATCGGGCGTCGGGAAGTCGGCGCTCGTCAATGCGCTGCTCGGTCGATCGGCACAGCACGAAGGCGCCGTGCGCGAGTACGACAAGCGCGGCCGCCACACGACGACGAAGCGTTCGCTGTTCGCGGTGCCGGGTGGCGGTCTCCTCGTCGACACGCCGGGAATGCGCGAGCTGAAGCCGTGGCAGGCCGGCGAGTCCGCGGAGGACGACGTCGAGAGCGCCTTCACCGACATCGCCGAGCTCGCGCAGTCGTGCAAGTACACCGACTGTCGTCATGCTGCGGAGCCCGGCTGTGCCATCCGCGGCGCGGTCGCCGCGGGAACGCTCGACGCCGCGCGCGTCGCCTCCTGGGAGAAGCTGGAGCGCGAGCGCAGCGAACGTCAGGGCAAGCAGAACGTCTTCGCGCAGCTCCAGGAGAAGCGACGCGAGGCGCGGGCGGGCGCGGTGGCGCTCCGCAAGCGCCTCTTCACGAAGCGCGGTCGCTGAAGCGCCGCGGGCTCACCGGCCGCCCGCGTCGAACGCGGACGGCATCGGGACCGGCGAAGGCGTCGGTGCCGGCGTGGGCGACGGAATCGGGGTGGGGGACGGAATCGGCGTCGGGCTCGGTATCGGGCCCGGCGTCGGACTGGGGATCGGCGCCTGCGTGCGTCCTTCGTCTGCGTCGGCCGCCGCCGCTCGAGCGACGACGCCGCCCACGAGGAGCGCCGACACCATCGCGAGGATGGGCAGAGTCACTCGGCGCGTGGAGCTCCGCGCGCCTCCTTCATGCTTGCGTGTCATCACCAACCCTCCGTCTGCGGCTCGAGGCCCAGCCCCGCGAAGAGGCCGGTCCCGGTATCGATGTCTTCGCCGAGCGCGCGCGCCCGCATGGGGCGATCGAGCAATGACGACACCGCGGCCGCCGCGAGGCCACCGAGCGCGTAGAGGCCGACCGTCATGGCCTGCGTGCGCAACGTCGTTCCGCGATGCCGGCGCGGCAGCCCGAGCAGGGGCGGAAGCACCACGGCACCGACCCCGGCCGCGACGCCGAGCGCAAGGCCACGCAGCAGCGGGCGCTTTCCACGCATCGCGAGCGGTGCATAGAAGAGGGCGTTGCCGACGAGGTCACCGAGCAACGTGTAGCCACGCAGCTTCTTCGAGCGCGGCACCGACGAGCCCGTCGCTCGCAGGAGCCGGGCGAGCGCGGCCATGCCGAGGCGATCCATCCGCGGAGCATTCGGGACGAGCTGCCGAACGACCTCGTGCGCGAGCGTGACGGTCGCCGCACCTGCGGCACCCGTGGCCAACGCCTTCCATGACGAGCCGCCGCGCAGCCCATCACTGCCGGCGCGATTGTTCTCCAGGTTCATCGGTCGCCTCCACGAACGTGGCGATGCATGCGACGCGCCCGACATCCCGAGCGCGAGCGCGCGCGACGTCGGCGCAGCCCGTTCGGCCCTCTTCGAGGTGCACATGTTGTGCACTCTGAAGGGCAAGTTGCGCATCTGGCTCCCGCGACGCTCCGCGGGACGGCAATCTCGGATTGCGCGGAAAAACAGCCCGATCGGCGACGCGCCCCAAAAGCCGGCCTGCACAACTTGTGCACCCTTGATGCGACAAGTTGCGTCGTCAGGGGTGGCAACTGGCGCATCTTCGCCGCATTTATCCCAATGAGAATGCCGATTTGGGGGCCTTTGCCCCAACGCGTTCTCGCTGTGTGGCGAATTGGCACGCGCGGTGCTTCATAGAGGTCAAGCAGCCGCAGCGGTCTTCGAGCGTGGTCGGCTCGTGAGCTCGCTTCCGGGCACTGGTTCGTCACTCTCGCGGATCCCCGGCGACGCGCTTCACGCGCCTCGACCCGAGCGATCGCGCGTCGTCGTCGTGGTCCGTACCGCGGCGGCGTCTGCTCGTCCGTTTCCCGCTGGAGAAGACATGAGGTCGATTCGGAAGCTGTCCTCTCTCGTCGTCACCGGCGCGCTGCTCTCGACGAGCGTCGTGGTGCTCGGCGCGGTGCTCGACGACGCCGGTCCGCCGACGGCCGGCGATCCTTCCGCATACACGTGGCCGTACACGGGCGACCTCTCTCTTCTTCCTGCAGCCAACGCCGGCGCGTTCGGCGGCGGCCCGACCGGCACGCTCGACGACGCGCATCAGAACGTCGTTCTCGTCGCGCCCGGTACCGGCCTCGACATCCCGACCGGCGCTGCACCGAGCCCGCTCTTCGGTGCACAGCCGTTCACGCAGCAGATGCTCCTCTTCGAGGAGTTCGGTCGCGAGAACCTCGCCAACGCGCCCGCGGCGCCGCTGCCGTTTCCGCAGCCCGCGCTCGGGCCCGCACCCGAGAACGATCCCATCGACGTGAGCGCGTCCGGCCCCAACGGCTCCGACCTCGAGGACTTCCTGGGACAGTCCGGCATCTCGCCCGCGCCCACGCAGTTCTCGAACACGATCGATCAGAATCCGTGGAAGTCGAAGATCGAAGGCTTCCTCGGTCGAAACCTCGTCAACCCGCCCGCCGAGGGTCGTCCGCCCGGCAAGGGGTGGTCTCACCAGCGTTGGAACGAGTACT
Organism: Myxococcales bacterium; assembly: GCA_034666145.1. GTDB lineage: Bacteria > Myxococcota_A > Polyangia > Polyangiales > Polyangiaceae > Labilithrix. The sequence continues at coordinate 5,753 of JAXDMI010000991.1, forward strand.
ACCCGCGCGTCTTCTTCAAGACGGCGCAGGCCGGTGCACGCGAGAACCTCGGCA
>JAXDMI010000992.1:0-5442 GCA_034666145.1 Myxococcales bacterium
GCGGCAGGACGAAGCTCTCCGCCTCACCTTCAGTGTACTCTACACGCACCATGATGAGGACCAGCGGCGGCGCAGCACCGTCCGACTCGCGCGGGATGCGCACCGCCTCCACGATCTGCGCGCCGGCCACCGCCGCGGTCGTCCAGTCGCGCGCGTCGAGGTACGCGGGGAGGGCCTCCTCGAGGAGCGTGCGCTCGGCTCCAAAGAGGAGCTCGTCGGCACTGGAGCATGTGATGGGCACCGGCCCCAGGTCGCTGAGCCGCTGCTCCTGCGACGCCTGGCGCGAGGGCTCGACGCTGAACCAGTAGAAGTCATAGCCACCGAGCGAGAGCACGTAAGGCTGCTCTCCGACCTGCGGGAACTTCGTCCGCCCCATCAGCTCGACGGGGATCATGCCCTTCATCGCGGCCAGATCGAGCTCGACGTACTGCGCGTGGCGCGAGAGGTTGGCGACCACGAGGATCGCCTCGTCGTCGAAGCGCCTGATGAACGCGAGGACGCGCGGGTTCGATGGATGCAGGAACTCCACGGACCCGCGGCCGAAGGCCTGGAAGCGCTTGCGCAGCGCGATGAGGCGCTTCGTCCACCAGAGCAGCGAGTTCGGATTCGACTGCTGCATCTCCACGTTGAGCGCTTCGTAGTGGTACTCGGGGTCGATGATGATCGGCAGGATCATCTTCTGCGGATTGGCGCGCGAGAACCCTGCGTTGCGGTCGCTGCTCCACTGCATGGGCGTGCGGACGCCGTTGCGATCGCCGAGGTAGACGTTGTCGCCCATCCCGATCTCGTCGCCGTAATAGAGGACGGGCGTTCCCGGCATCGAGAAGAGTAGCCCATTCAAGAGCTCCATCTTGCGGCGGTCGTTGCCGACGAGCGGAGCGAGCCGGCGGCGGATCCCCAGGTTGATGCGCGCTTGGGTCTCGTTGGCGTAGGCGCGATACATGTAATCGCGCTCGTCGTCGGTCACCATCTCGAGCGTGAGCTCGTCGTGGTTGCGCAGGAACATCGCCCACTGGCACGTGGGGTGGAGCTCGGGGGTCTGCCGGAGGATGTCGATGATGGGGAAGCGATCCTCCATGTGAATCGACATGAAGAGCCGCGGCATGATCGGGAAGTGGAAGTTCATGTGGCACTCGTCGCCGTTGCCGAAGTAGGCGGCGGCGTCCTCGGGCCACTGGTTCGCTTCTGCGAGGAGCATCCGCCCCGGGAACTTGTCGTCGACGTGCTTGCGCAGCTTCTTGAGGAACGCGTGCGTCAGCGGGAGGTTCTCGCAGTTGGTGCCCTCCGACTCGTAGAGGTACGGCACCGCGTCGAGCCGGAGCCCGTCGACGCCGCGCGCCATCCAGAAGTCGACGACGCCGAGCATCGCCTCGTGCACCGCGGGGTTCTCGAAGTTCAAATCCGGCTGGTGCGCGAAGAAGCGATGCCAGAAATAGGCCTTCGCGACGGGATCCCACGACCAGTTCGACGGCTCGAAGTCGCGGAAGATGATGCGCGCTTCCTTGTAGCTATCGGCGTTGTCGCTCCACACGTAGAAGTCGCGCTCGGCAGAGCCGGGCGCCGCGCGACGCGCGCGCTGGAACCACGGATGCTGATCCGACGTGTGGTTCAGGACGAGCTCGGTGATGACGCGGATGTTGCGCCGATGCGCCTCGACGATGAGCTCGTCGAAGTCCTCGAGCGTGCCGATGTCCTGGTGGATCTCGGTGTAGTCGGCGATGTCGTAGCCGTCGTCGCGACCCGGGGAAGGGTAGTGCGGCAGGAGCCAGAGCGCGGTCACGCCGAGGTCGGCGAGGTAGTCGAGCTTCATGGCGAGGCCCTTGAGGTCGCCGACGCCGTCGCCGTTCGAGTCGAAGTACGAGCGCGTTCGCACCTCGTAGATGACGGCGTCCTTGTACCAGAGCGGGTCGTTCTCGACGCCGGGGCGCGCGCCGCGCACGCTCCGGGGCCCCGAACCGTTCTCTGCTACGGACTTCGTCGTCGTCATGGCGTCTGTGTCTCCGGTACGCGCCCGTAGGCACGTGAGCAATCGAGGAGGCGCCGCTCGAGCGCGGGCGTCAGCGCGTCGGGCGCGAGACGCCACCTCCAGTTTCCGCCGGCGTGACCCGGCGTGTTCATTCGTGCCTCGCTGCCGAGGCCGAGCACGTCTTGCATCGGGACGATGGCGGTGCGCGCCACGCTCGACATCGCGAGGCGGATCATCTCCCAGTGGATCTCGAGCCCGCGGTCGAGGTCCTCCTGCGTGCGTCCGAGATAGGCGAGCGCGGCATGGCGCTCGGCCTCGGTCTGCGCCGGCGAGCGCGTGCTCGTCTTGCCGTCGCCGGGATCGTTGAACCAGCCCACGATGGTGTCGTTGTCGTGCGTGCCCGTGTACACGACCGACGCGCGCACGTGGTTGTGCGGCTTGAACACGTCGACCTGGGGGTCGTCACCGAACGCGAACTGCACGATGCGCATCCCGGGGAGGCCGAGCTCACGCCGCACGCGCGTCACCTCGGGCGTCACGGCGCCGAGGTCCTCGGCGATGAAGGGCAGCGTCTCCTGACCCTCGCCGTGGCGCTCTCCGTCGAGCGCGCTCCGGATGGTGTCGAAGAGCTCGCGGCCCGGTCCCTTCATCCAGCGACCGTTCTGCGCGGTCTCTTCGTCGCCCGGCACCTTCCAGTAGCGCACGAAGCCGATGAAGTGATCGAGCCGCACGGCGTCGAAGCGCGCGAGCGCGCCGCGGACGCGGTTCACCCACCACGCGTAGCCGTCCTTCTTCAAGTGCGCCCAGCGGTAGAGGGGGTTGCCCCAGCGCTGGCCGGTGGCGCTGAAGTAGTCGGGCGGAACGCCCGCGACCGAGGTGGTGACGCCTTCGCCGTCCAGCTTCCACACCTCGGGGTGCTGCCAGACGTCGGCGCTGTCGTGCGCGACGAAGATCGGGAGATCGCCGACGAGCCCGATGCCGCGTTCCTTGCAGACTGCACGCAACGAGGCCCACTGCTCGTCGAATTTCCACTGCACGAACTTCACGAAGTCGATCTCTTCGGCGTGCGTGGTCATCGCGCGGGCGAGCGCATCGGGCTCGCGCTTGCGGAGCGGCGCCTCCCAGTCGGTCCACGCCACGCCGCCGTGCGCGCGCTTGAGCGCCGCGAAGAGCGCATAGTCGTCGAGCCAGCTCGCCGCCTGCTCGCAGTAGGCGCGGAACGAGGAGCGCGCCCGGGCGGGCCGCGTCGCCTCGGCCTGGAACGCGCGCCGGAGATGCTTCTCGCGGAACGCCGACGCCGCCTCGTAGTCGACGCTATCGTCCGCGAAGCGCGCGCGATCGACCGGAACGCCCAGCGCATCGAGATCGATCAGCAGTGGATTGCCGGCAAACGCCGACATGGCGCTGTACGGCGAGTCGCCGTACCCCGCGGGTCCGACCGGCAGCATCTGCCACCAGCGCTGGCCGCTGCGGGCGAGCGTGTCCGCGAAGGCGTGCGCTTCGGCCCCCAGGTCGCCGTTGCCGTGCGGCCCGGGGAGGCTCGTCAGGTGCAGCAGGACGCCGCTGGCGCGGTCGTGCAGCGTCGGCACGCGGGTGCGGCGCGGCGAGCTCGACGGCGAGCGCAGGAACGATCTCACGGTTCGACAATGCCCGTCACGCGGACACTCTTCAAGGATGCCCAGCGGCTGAGCAACCGATCGAGGAGCCGCGACGCATTGCGGTCGCGCCTGGCGGCGCTCGATCGCAGGGCCGCGCCCGGCGTCGAATGCCTCAGCCTTCGTCGCCGTCCGCGCCGCGAAGGCCGTGCTTCTTGGCCATGTCGTGGAGGTGCTTCCTGTCCATCTTCGCCTCGCGCGCGGCCGCGCTGATGTTGCCGGCATGACGCCCGAGCAGCCACTTCACGTAGCGCTTCTCGAACTCCGCGTCGTACTTCGCGCGCGTCTCGCGATAGCTCTTCTCGGGCTCGAAGTGGAACGCCGAGTCCTGCGCGGCATGACCGGTCGGCAGGGTGACGACGCCGATCTCCTTCGAGCCCGTCGCCTGCGCCATGTAGATGGCGCGCTCGAGCACGTTGCGCAGCTCGCGGACGTTGCCCGGCCAGTCGTGCGCGGCGAGCGCCTGCATGGTCTCGGACGGGATCGTCATGTCCGTCCCGCCCGCCGCCTTGAGCATGTGATTGACGATGGCGGGGATGTCGTCGCGACGCGCACGGAGCGGCGGCACGGTGACGGGCACCACGGCGAGCCGGAAATAAAGGTCTTCGCGGAACTTGCCGCCGTGGACCTCGCGATTGAGATCGCGCTTCGTGGCGGCGATCACGCGCACGTTCGTCTGCAGCGTCTTGTTGCCGCCGACGCGCCGGTACTCGCGCGTCTCGAGCACGCGGAGGAGCTTCGGCTGCACGTCGAGCGGCAGCTCTCCGATTTCGTCGAGGAACACCGTGCCGCCGTCGGCGAGCTCGAAGGCGCCCTGACGCGTGGCGACGGCGCCCGTGAACGCGCCGCGCTCGTGTCCGAACAGCTCGCTCTCGATGAGCGAGTAGGTCACCGCGCCGCAGTCGACGACGAGGAACGGTTTGTTCGCGCGCGGGCTGCCCGACCAGATCGCGCGGGCGAGGACGTCCTTGCCGGTGCCGGTCTCGCCTTCGAGGAGCACCGTGGCGTCGGTCGGCGCGATCCGCTCGAGCACCCCGAAGATGGTGCGCATCGCGAGGCTCGAGCCGATCGCGGGGCCGAAGCTGTGCTTCTCGCTCGGGAGCACCTCGACGCGGTGCACCGTCGGCTTGAACTGGATGTCGACCTCGCCGACCTTGAGGACGCTGCCCGGCTGGACCATCGCCTCGCGGATGCGCGTGTTGTCGATCTTCGTGCCGTTGGTCGACTCGAGGTCGCGGACGTGGAGCCCGTCGGGCGCGCGGACGATCTCGCAGTGGTGCCGCGACACGGTGTCGTCGGTGAGGACGAGATCGTTGTCGGCAGCCTTGCCGATGGTGAGGCGACCGCCCACGACCTTCGACGTTCCCTTGTGCGAGCCGGTGAGCACGATCGCCTGCACGCCGGACGGCGCGCCAAGGACGTTCACGGCGGCGCGCGTCGAGATCTCGTGGGACGAATCGAAGCGCGATCGCTTCGAGCCCGGCGCGCGCTCGACCTCGGACTTGGGCGCGTCGACGCGCTCGTCTGCGGTGCCGGCGGCTTCTTCCTTGGGATCGTTCACGGTGTGGTCCGTAGTTGCGTGAGGTCCACCTGGGTGGTCCCGCCCTCAGCTCCGTGGAGCGTAACTCGCCTTTCGACCGATCGGCGACCTTCCCGTGTGTCGAGGTCGATCCGGAGCCGGTATTCGCCGTCGGCGAGCTCCGGTTGATGGGCGACCACCCGGGGCGCTTTTCCCGGCTCGAACGTCATCCGCGTCGCACGGACCACCTCGCCGTCGAGGGCCACGTACTGCAGCTCGACGCCGGTCACCTGGTCGGCGCC
>JAXDMI010000993.1:0-3805 GCA_034666145.1 Myxococcales bacterium
ACGTCGGCCGGGCACGCGATGGCGGGAGCCGGTCCGCCGTCGCCCCGAGCCTCCGCGGCCGATGCGTCCTTCTTCTCTTCTTCGTCGATCACGACGGTCGGGACGTGCTCGCCGTAGTGAACGAGCATTCCGTTGTCGAGCGCGGGCGTGAGCACGTTGCCGCCCGCCGACCACACGCCTCCGCTCGCGTCGACGAAGATCGAGTGGAGCGACGACGCGGGCGGCATCGTGAGCCCGGTGTCGACCACGGTGAACGGCGCCGTCGGAACAGCGCGGGTGTAGACGAGACCGCGCTCGCCGCTTGCCCAGTCGCCATGGTCGCCAACGAACACGCCCTGGATGAGGCCGGCGCCGGGCGGAGACGCGTTGCCGAAGACGCCCTTCACGGTCGTGAGCACGACGCCGTTTCCGGAGCCGCCCACCGCGACGAGGCGATTCTCCGCTCCGCTCACGGTGAAGAGCGTGTCCTTCGACGGCGAAGGAACGACGACGAACGGGGAAGAGCCACGGCGATGCATGATCGCGCCGCCCGCGCCGACCACCCATACTTCGTCGAGCCTGCCCCACACCTTGAAGAAGCCGGGGACCTCGCCGCCCACGACGCGCGGCAGATCGAGCGGGAGCGCCTCGTCCTCGAACTTGCCACCACGGTAGTGCCACACGAAGCCGTTACGACCGCCTGCGCTTCCCACGGCGTAGAAGTCGCTGCCGTCGCGTCCCCACACGCCGTAGACGGTGTGCTTGCCGAGGCCCGGCGTGGGAAGCCGCTCGAATTTCTGGCCGTCGTAGCGGAGCACCATGCCGCTGGCGCCCGACATGAGCACGGGGCCGTTGGGGATCGCCTGTACCCACCAGAGATCGCCGGTGACTCCGGTGTGGAGCTCCTTCCATCCCTTGCCGTCGAAGTGGAGGACGAGCGGCCCGTGGCCCTTATCCGCGCCGACCGCGAAGACGTCCGACGGCGAACGCGCACTGACCGAGAGGAGCGCAGACGGCAGCTCGCTCGCGAGGAGCTGCCACTCCGGCGCCTTCGGCGTGGCCTTGGCTTGATTGACCTCGGCGCGGCATCCGCCGAGAAAGGACCCAGCGCCCATCGCGGCACCGGCGACGGCGATCGCGAGGATGATCGAATTCTTCGTCATTGGCCTATCACCGTCGGTGCGATTTGAACGTGCGCAGTCTCGCTGATCGTCGTGCCGGCAGGATCGGTCACGGTCACGACGACATCGAGCGGTTTGCCGAGGAATTGCTTGTAGTCGATACCCTCGTTGTCGAGCTGGTAGCGAATACCATAGAGCTTGCAGAAGTTGCCTTCGTCGGGCGCATACGTGAATGCGAGCGTCGTGGGCGGAATCGTTATTTTGGTATCCGGCTGAATCCCCACGATCTTGGTGGTCGACCCGGCTTGCTTGAGGTTCTTCATGCGAGTCGCTATCCAGATGTGGTGACCGCCTTGCGGCCCGGCCTCTGCCTGGAGTGTCTGGAGCGGCTTCATGGGGAGGTAGTACGACTGCCCGGTTCCGATCTGGAGCGCGGGCGGGCCGCCGTTCCGCGGCTTGCAACGATCGGGCGCGTTCGTCGTCCAGTTCGCCGCGTACGTCTCGAGCGCGGCTGGCGGCACCACGCGCGACTGGCAAAGACCCATGATGCACGTCGCGGGAGCCGTGCACGTCGGACCGCTCAGCGGTCCGGGCACCTTGGTCTCCGGAGTGCGCGGCGGGACCGGATACACGACGCAGCGGGCCTCGAGCTGCACGCGCAGGAGCGTCACCTTGCCGGGTACGAACTGCGCCGCCGCGAGCCGCGTGAAGAGCGGCGCCGGCGTGTTGGGATCACCGATCGCGTCGACCTGCACCTCGACCTGCGCGTCGCCTCTTCCCGCGCCCGGCAGCGACTTCTCCCAGGGCTGCGGGAACCCCACCTTCGAGCCGCGCGGCGGCTTCACCATCTCGTCGACGACGACGGCGTCGGCGACGCGGATCACGATGTGGAGCGCCGAGACGATCCCGCCCATCGGCTCGCTTTGGATGCCCACCACGAGCGCCGTGGGATCCGGCTTCCGGCACGACGCTCCGCCGACGCAGAGCGCGAGACAGAACGCGAACAAGGCACTACGCAGCAGGTCTCGCACCACTCCCCGCCGCACACGCTAGCAAGCTCCGTTCGAAAAGTCCGAGTTGTGCCAACCTGAGCAGGCCCGGACGTCGATGGCATGTCGGACAGGGTCGGCGACCCACCGCGCCCGTGCATTTTCGGGCTTCTACGTGTCTCGGCCGGTCTGGCCCGGACGATGCAACGTACGCTTTCCAGAATGAAGCGATCAGCCTTGGTCCTCGGGTTCTCGGTGGCAGTGTCGGCTCTCGGTCTGCTCGCCCCGCGCGACGCAGAAGCGTGCGGTGGATGCTTCCACCCGCCGACGCAAGTGGCCTCGGACATCACCGACGAGCGCATGCTGCTGTCGGTTTCGACGAAGCAGACGACGCTCTACGACCAGATCCGCTACTCGGGAAGTCCCTCCTCGTTCGCGTGGGTCCTCCCGATCCACGGCACCGTCGACGTCGGTCTCAGCGCCGACGTCCTCTTCGGTTCGATCGACACGCTGACCGCGACGCAGATCAATCCGCCGCCGGCGAACTGCCCGGCCCCGCCGAGCAACTGCAACAGCTTCGGCGCCAAGGGCGGTGCCGGAACCGCATCGCCCTCGGCGCCGGCAAGCGACGGCGTCTCGGTCACGAAGCAGGAGAACGTCGGCCCCTACGCGACGGTGCAGCTCCACCCCACGACCACGATGGACGACGCCGCGCTCGAGAAGTGGCTCTCGGACAACGGCTTCCAGATCCCGGCTGACGTGATGCCGATCATCCACCAGTACGTCAGCGAGGGCTTCGACTTCCTCGCGATGAAGCTGCTCCCGAACCAGGGCATCCAGGCGATGCGTCCGGTCCGCGTCACGGCGCCCGGCGCGTCGCTCGCGCTCCCGCTCCGCATGGCCGCGATCGGCACCGGCGTCTCGGTCGGCATCACCATCTGGGTGGTCGGCGACGGCCGCTACCAGCCGCAGAACTTCCCGTTCTATCGCATCGAGGACAAGGACATGGTCTGGGACTGGAGCACGAGCTCCAGCAACTACACGACGCTCCGCTCGCAGAACGAAGCCAATCTCCAGGGCAAGGGCTGGGAGATCGAGAGCTCGCTCACGCTCAACCAGCAGCTGGTCCAGAACACCATCCTCAGCGGTGGCGTCTACTACGGCGGTGGCGGCGTCGGTCCCCAGCAGCCGTCGCAGGCGAGCGCCGACTACCTCCCGATTCCCGGCGACGACGCCGGCACCACGCAAGGCAAGTCGGCCGACGAGGTCCGCGCTGCGGACGTCGCCGCGCTCTTCGCCGGCATGAACGGCCCGAACGTCCGCATCACCCGCATGCGCAGCGACATCTCGCACGCCGCGATGACCTCGGACTTCATCCTCCAGGCCTCGCCGGATCAGTCCGAGATCACCAACATCCACAACCTCACGAACGCCGTGAATCTCCAGTGCCCCGTCTACGACGGCTGCAACATCGTCGGCCAGGTCCCCGCGGACGAGGCCAATGCGCGCGCAGCTAGCAACAACGGCAGCAGCAACGAGTCCTTCGGCTGCACGACGACCTCGAAGCCGTTCAAGATGAGCGACCTCAGCTGGCCGCTCAGCGGTGTCCTCGGAATGGCCCTCGCGCTCCGCGTCCTGCGCATCCGCAAGAACCGCAAGCCCAAGGGCTGATCGTCAATCCACCTTGATCTCCGCCTTCACGCACTTCGACGGCGC